>JBBQIE010000066.1:0-8465 GCA_038324625.1 Anaerolineae bacterium
GATGGCGGCGGGGGTGGCGGAGTCAGGGACGCCGATCACGACATCGGCCTCCACCGGGTGCTCCATGGCCAGCGCCTGCCCCAGCTGGTATCGCACCTTGTGTACCAGCTTGCCGCTGAGGTAGCTGTCCGGGCGGGCGAAGTAAATGAACTCGAAGATGCAGAGCGACGGGTCCTCGGGCATCCGCCCCTGGACGGAGGTCACGCCGGTCTCATCAATGCGGACGATCTCTCCCGGTTCCACCTCGCGGACGAAGGTGGCCCCCACCGGGCCCAAGGCGCAGGATTCGGAGGCTAGGATCCAGCCGTCCTGCAGCTTGCCGATGCAGAGAGGCCGGAAGCCGTGGGGGTCCCGCACTCCGTAGAGAGCGTCGCGGGTGAGGATGGTGAGGGAGTAGGCGCCCTCGGCGCGGGACATGAAAGACTGAAGTCGTTCGGTCCAATCGCTGCCGTTGCCCCCGGCGATCATCTGGGTGATGACCTCGCTATCGCAGGAGGTGGTCAACCCCACGCCCTTCTGCAGCAGGTCGCGCCGGAGGGAGGCGGTGTTGACCAGGTTGCCGTTGTGGGCCACGGCCAGGGGGCCGAGGAACGACTCGATGACGAAGGGCTGAGCGTTGACCAGCCGCGAGGACCCTTTGGTGCTGTAGCGGTTGTGCCCGATCCCGATGTGCCCCTCGAGCGGGCGCAGGTTTTCCTCGGTGAAGACCTGGGAGACCAACCCCATCGCCTTGTGCATTCGCACCGCTCGACCATCGGACACGGCTATGCCGGCGCTCTCCTGGCCGCGGTGCTGCAGAGCGTAGAGGCCGAAGAAGACCATACGGGCGACGTCGGCGCCGGGAACGAAGGCACCGAACACACCGCAGCTCTCGCGAGGCTTCTCAGACGTCATCAGACTCCTACCTTGTACTGGCTGGTGCTACTACTAACGCTACCGGATATCGGCATCATCTTCGAGGATCTTCTCCTCCTGGTGACGCTGGAGGTCGCGGACGGCGTCCTGAATGGACTGACTCCCGAGCCCCAGTATCTTGGCGGCAGCCAGAGCGGCGTTGGCCGGCTCCAGCACCAGGGTGGGGCCGACGCCACCCGGCATGCGCAGGGAGGAGAAGATATCGGCGCCGCCGAAGGCCTCCGAGTACGGGGGGCAAGCGATGACCGGGGCCACGACGGAGGCGTCCACCAACCCGGCCAGGGCATTGGACCGGCCGGCGATGGCGATGTAGACCCGCGGGCCCCCTTGAGCCTCGTACTGATCCAGGAGGTCTAAGAGGTGCCGGGCGCTCTTGTGGGCCGAGGCCACGCGCTTCTCCGAGGACAGGCCCAAGTTGGTGAGCGCCGCTTCTATCTTCTCGGCGTGGGCCAGGTCGGACCCTGATCCCATGATGATGATGACCTTCGGTTCCGATCCCACGTCCATTCCTCCTGAGGTCACCGGCCTAGCCGATCAACCCGGCTTCGGCCAAGGCTGCCTTGATGCGAGGCTCCGCCGGGTAGGAGGCGGGCGCGAAGTCGGTCCCGGTGATCATCTCGTAGACGGTGGTGTAGCGTTGGGCGGCCATGACGATCAGCTCGTCCGACATGACGGGCGGATCCCCGTCGCCGCGGTATCCCTGCTGAGCATACCACAGACGGACGAATTCCTTGTCCAGATTCTCCGGCTCCTCGCCGGCGGCCAGCTGCTCCCGGTAGGTGGCGGCGGTCCAGAAGCGAGAGGAGTCGGGGGTGTGGACCTCGTCAATGATGACGATCTCCCCGTCCACCCGGCCGAACTCGTACTTGGTGTCCACCAGGATGATGCCGGCCTGGCGGCAGACCTCCTGGCCACGGGCGAAGATGGCTAGAGCCTTCTCGGCGATGGCCTCCCAGTCGGACTGAGTAACCAGCCCCCGGTCCACGATCTCGTCCGGGGTGATGCGTTCGTCGTGGCCGCCCGGGCCGGTGGCGCGGGTGGTGGGGGTGATGAGCGGCTGAGGGAGGGCCTGGTTCTTGGTCAGGCCCTCGGGCAGGTTGATGCCGTACATCTGCCGCTCGCCGCGCTCGTAGCTGTACCAGAGCGAGGTGGTGGTCACCCCGGTGATGTAGCCGCGGACCACCACCTCCACCGGGAAGGGCTCACTCTCTCTGGCCAGCATGACGTTGGGGTCGGGAGTGCCGATCATGTGGCTGGGCAGAATGTCCTTCAGGCGCTCGAACCAGAAGCGGCTCAACTGGTTGAGGACCTGTCCCTTGTAGGGGATGGCACCCAGGACTCGGTCAAAGGCGGATAGGCGGTCGGTGGTCACTAACACCCGCCGGTCCCCCAGCACGTAGCTGTCTCGGACCTTGCCTCGGATGACCGGGCCGAGTTCCGGGAAGTTGACGGCGGTGAGGGCGTGCGGTCTGGCGGCCAGGACGGTCTCGGCGGACAGGCTCACGGGGCTTCTCCTGCGGTGGTCTGTAAGTAGATGTCGAGGGAGTGGGCCAGTTGCCGGGCCCTCTGAGGCGCGTCACCGACGTGGTCGTCGGCATCCAGGAGGGAGCGAACGCGGTCGGGGCCGAGTAGGTCGGCCAGACGTGGGTCGGCGGCAAGGGTGTCGGCCAGGGGGTTGGGCTGCCCGGCCTGTATGGCCGCCCAGGCGTTCATGGCGTGCTCCCGGAGGACTTCGTGCATCTCCTGGCGGTCGGCCCCGGCGCGGACCGCCTCCATGAGGATGACCTCGGTGGCGGCGAAGGGGCCGTACACGGCCATGTTGCGCTCGACGGCGGCCGAGTTGATAACGAGACCCGCGACCAGGCGGTCGAGCGAACTCAGCACGTGATCGGTGGCCAGGAAGGCGTCCGGCAGGGTGGCCCGGCGGTTGGCCGAGTCGTCCAGGGTCCTCTCCAATAGGGAGTTGGCGGCATCATGCCAGAGCACGGTGGGCAGGGCGGCCACGTAGCGGGCCAGGGAGCAGACGGATTCCGCCGTGATCGGGTTACGCTTAAAGGGCATGGCCGACGATCCCACCTGGCGCTTACCGAATGGCTCGCTCCATTCCCCGATGGGCGGAGACTGGAGCAGGCGGAGGTCGAAGGCCAGCTTGTGAGCGGATCCGGCTATCCCCGCCAGCACGTTCAGGATCTGCCAGTCTTGCTTCCGGGGGTAGGTCTGGGTGGCCACCGGGAAGGCCTCCAGGGCCAGGGCCTCCATGACCCACGCCTCCAGTTGGGCCGCGGTGACGCCGGTTCCCTGAAGCAGCCGCTCGTAGGAAGCAGACGTACCCACCGCCCCCTTCAGTCCTTTGCCTCGGAGGCCGGTGAGGGTGTAATCGAGCAGCCGGAGATCCTCCAGGAGATCCTGGGCATATTGCGCCAGCCGGTAGCCGATGGTGGTAGGCTCGGCGGGCTGAATGTGGGTGAATCCCATGCAGGCGACATCGGCGTGGCTGCTGATCTGACCGGATAGGCTGCCGAGCACGGTGGCCAGGCGTCCGCGGATGAGGATCAGGGCCTCACGTATGCGTAGGACGTCGGCATTGTCCTCGATATCCATGCTGGTGGCTCCGAGATGGATCTTCCCCCCGCCGATGGGGCACTGCTCGGCGTAGGTCCTCACCTCGGCCATGAGGTCGTGCCTGATGTCGCGCTCGATGGCCTCGGCACGCTCGATGTCCACCCGGCCCTGAGAGCGCCGAAGATCGGCCAGTTCCTCTTCCGAGACCAGACCGGCGCGCGCTTCCGCCTCGGCCAAAGCCACCCAGATGCGCCGCCAGAGCCGCCGCTTGTTGACCTCGGACCAGATGTGCCGCATCTCCGCGCTGCCGTAGCGCCAGGAGAATGGAGAGAGGTATTGGTCGTGGCTGAAGCCTTCACTCATGGCCGATCCCTCCCGCGCTCACAGCTGGGCGGCGTAGCGGATGCCGGCGGCGAACAGGGGCAGGCCGGATCCGAAGGCGGCGCCGGCAGTCCAACGCGGATGCTGATGGGCGAACACGTGGTCCTCCGGGTGGGGCATTAGCCCGAGGACGTTCCCGGCCTGGTTGCAGATGCCGGCGATGTCGTCCACCGATCCGTTGGGGTTGCCGGGGTAGCCGGCCGGTCCCCCGTCGGCGTTGGCGTAGGTGAGGGCGATGAGCCCATCCTGGTGGAGGCTGTCCCGCACCGACTGGTTGAGGGGAATGAAGCGGCCCTCACCGTGAGCCACCGGGCAGTAGATGGGCTCGTCGAGGTCGCGGGTGAACACGCAGGGGCTCGATGGGTTAGGGGTGAGATGCACCCAGCGGCACTCGAAGCGGTTGGAGGCGTTGGTGGTGAGGGTGGCCTGGGGCTCACCCACCGGTCCCGGAAGCATCCCCGCCTTGACCAAGGCCTGGAACCCGTTGCAGATGCCCAGGATGGGCTTGCCTGACTGGGCGAAGGTGGCCAGTCCATCGCCAACCGCCGGGTCGGGTTCGGAGCCGGGAGTTCCGCCCAGGGAGTAGAGCAGGTCGGTAGCCAGGATACGCCCGGCTCCGAGATCGTCCCCGTAGGAGAAGCCCCCCGGTATGAGCAGCATCTGGTAGTCGAACAGCCGCCGTTCCTGCCGGCGCAGTTGATTGACATGTACCACTTCCGGGGCTCCGCCGGCCAACTCACAGGCCACGGCGGCGTCTCGGTCTCGGTTAGTGCCGGAGGCGACGAGGATGAGAATCCGCGGCTTCATGGCGATCAGTCCTCTCTGAAGTGGGCCCCGATGCTGCGACGGTCCTCCCAGGCAGCGGCGGCCACCAGCATGGCCGTCTCCACGCTGGCGCGCAGGCCGATCAGGCTGTCACTGAGGCGGGCCCGCCGGTAGAAGCGGCTGATCTCGGAACGGAGGGCGGAGAGATCCTCCAGGGCTCGCTCCAACCGTCTCTGGCTGCGCACCAGCCCGACGTAGTTCCACATGATGTACTTGATGGTGGTCAGGTCCTGCACGATCAGGGCCGGGTCCGCTTCCTCTACCTGTTCCGGTCGGGCCCAGGCGGGGATGTCTTTCGGCTGCACCGGTAGGTCATCGCCGAGGGAGAGTAGGACGTCGTCAGCCGAGCGGTGGCCCCAGACCAGCCCCTCCAATAGGGAGGCGCTGCCCAGGCGGTTGGCCCCGTGGACCCCGGTGCAGGAGACTTCGCCGGCGGCGTAGAGGTTGCGGACGCTGCTCCGGCCCCAGGTGTCCACCCACACTCCGCCGATGAAGTAATGGGCCGCCGGGACCACGGGAATGAGTTCTTCGGTGATATCCACGCCGAAGGATAGGGCGCTCTCATAGATGTAGGGGAAGCGACTCCTGATCTCGTCCGGGCCCAGATAGGACTTGAGGTCCAGGTAGACATTGGGGGCCCCGGTGGTGAGCATCTCGTGGTGAATGCTGCGGGCCACCACATCGCGGGGGGCCAGGTCCTTCCACTCGGGGGCGTAGCGCTGCATGAAGGGCTCGCCCCTCTCGTTCACCAACCGAGCGCCCTCCCCCCGCACCGTCTCCGAGACCAGGAACTGGGCCTTGCCTTGGTAGTAAAAGGCAGTGGGGTGGAACTGGATGAACTCGGCATGTAGGATGCGAGCCCCGGCGCGGGCGGCCATGGCCACCCCGTCCCCGCGGGCGATGGGGGGGTTGGTAGTATGCAGGTAGATCTGACCCACCCCGCCGGTGGCCAGGATGACCTTCTTGGCCAGGATGGTGAGCACCTCTTGGCGCTGCTGATCGAAGACGTAGGCGCCCACGCAGGTGAGGGGCCTATAGGCGTCCAAGGGGTTGAGGGAGTGATGGGAGAGGGTGAGGAGGTCAACGGCGGTATGCTCGGAGAGCAAGGTGATATTGGGCTGGCTGGAAAGGGCCTCCACCAGCTTTTCCTCGATGGCCCGACCGGTGGAGTCCTCGACGTGGAGGATACGCTCGGTGGAATGGGCCGCCTCGCGGACGTACTCCAGGCCCTTGCCCGGCTGGGTGTCAAAGGGAACGCCGAGCCGCTCTTGAAGGAACTCATTGACCAAGCGGGGGCCCTCGTGTACCAGAAGCTCAACCGCCTCGGGGTTGTTTATGCCGGCCCCGGACCGATATAGGTCCTCGGCCAGCAGCTTGGCGGAGTCGGAGGGTCCGCGGCTGATGATGCCTCCCTGAGCGTAGAAGGTGTTGGCCTCGCGGGGGTCGCCGGCGGCGGAGACGATGGTGACGCGAACATCGGCGACCTCGGCCAGCCGGAGGGCGGCGCTGCCGCCGGCGATGCCGCTGCCGATGATGAGGACGTCGGTGATGATCTGGTCGCTGCCGCTGTTCATCCGATCTCCAACATACGCTGCAGAGCGGTCTGGGCGTCGCGGGCGACGTCAGGAGGGACGGTTACCACGTTGACCGGGTTCCCGGCGGCCAGGTGCTCCAGGGAGTAGGCCAGGTTGTAGACGTCGGTGCGGCTCATGGCCACACAGGACGACCGCCGTAGGGGCACCACCGTCTTGTCGGGATTCTCCTTGGCCAGGCGGAGCACCAGGTGCAGTTCGGTGCCGATGGCGAAGCGGGTGTCGGGCGGGGCCTCGGTGACGGCGCGGACGATGTAGGCGGTGGAGCCGGCGGCGTCGGAGGCCTGCACCACTTCCGGGGTACACTCCGGATGGACGATCACCCGAATGCCGGGGTATTCCTGCCGGATGCGCTCCACATCCTCAACCGTGAAGCGCCGATGGACGCTGCAATAGCCGTCCCAGGCCACCAACACCAGGCGGTTGGGATCGGCACCGGTCGCCAGGGCATCCTCCTGCCGGTCCCATAGGCCGATCTGGTCCATGTCGTAGCCGAGGGCCAGGGCGGAGTTGGTAGCTAGGTAGCGGTCGGGGGCGAAGAGCACCCTCTTCCCCTCCCTGAGGCCCCAAGTAATGGCCGCCTCGGCATTGGAGGAGGTGCAGACCGCCCCTCCGTTACGGCCGCAGAAGGCCTTCACCACGGCGCTGGAGTTCTGGTAGACCAGAGGGGTCAAGCTGCCGGCGCCCCACATCCCCTCGAGGGAGTCCCAGGCGTGTTCGATCCCGGCGAGGTTGGTCATGCCGGCCATGGGGCAGGGGGCATCCCCGGCGGGCAGGATAACCGTCTGGGTGGGGCCGCAGAGGATAGCGGCGCTCTCGGCCATGAAGTCCACCCCGCAGAAGAGAATGTACCGCGCCTCCGTCTGGGCGGCGGCGACCTTGGAGAGCTCCAGGGAATCGCCCCGGAAGTCGGCGAAGTCCATGACCTCGTCGGACTGGTAGTGATGAGCCAGAATAACCAGATCGTCGCCCAGGGCATGGCGGGCGGCCCAGGCGCGGGCGGTGGCTTCTTCTTGAGTCAGTGATCGGTAAGCACGCACCGTGTCTATGGGAGGCGCAAGTTCCTGGGACATGTCCTCTTTCCTCTCCTAACGCACCGTGAGAAGCGGTAGGCAAGAGTCTGCCGGCCCATGGACCGGCGGCGATCATAGCCTCCGCGGGCTTCAGCTTCAGGCTAAGGGTGGGAAGAGGAAACGGTAGGCGAAAGAAAGGCCTGGGGCCATCTGCTCCTCCGGGCCCAACGCGGCCCGACCCTAGCGTGGCCCACGCCGGCCACCGAAGAACAAGACTACTCAATATCGAGGCTAATGTCGAGAGCCCGCACCGAGTGGGTCAAGGCCCCCACGGAGATGAAGTCCACCCCGGTGGCGGCGATGGCGGCCACCGTCTCCAGGGAGACGCCGCCGGAGGCCTCCAGCGGGACTCTGCCGTCTGCTATCCTCACCGCCTCCCGCATCTCGGGTCGGCCCATGTTGTCGAGGAGGATGCGGTCCACTTCCAACTCCAGGGCTTCTCCAAGCTGATCGAGAGTGGTCACTTCGACCTCGACCGGGAGGCCCAGGTGGTTCTGAGCCTGGACCGCTCGCACGGCCGGGACCACTCCCCCGGCGGCCTCGATGTGGTTGTCCTTGATGAGCACCATGTCGTACAGGCCCATCCGGTGATTGCAGCCGCCGCCGGCTACTACCGCTGCCTTGTCCAGGTGCCGCAGACCGGGAACCGTCTTGCGGGTGTCTAGGATGACGGCGTCGGTGCCGCGGACCGCCTCCACGTAGCGGCGGGTGAGGGTGGCGATGCCGGAGGAGCGTTGAAGGAAGTTTAGCGCCGTGCGCTCCGCCGCCAGGATGGCGCGCGTGGGTCCCTCGACCAGGCCGAAATGCTGCCGGTCCGCGATCGGGTCCCCGTCGGCCACCGAGAAGGACACCCGGCAAGAGTCGTCCACCAGGCGAAACACGTTGGCTGCCACTTTCAGCCCGGCGACCACGCCCGCCTCCTTGGCGAGAAAGACTGCCCGCGAACGCGAGGTCGCGGGCAGGGTCCACAGGCTGGTATAGTCGCCAGGGCCGATGTCCTCGGCCAGGGCTACACGGATGGTGTTCTCAACCTCGGATAGGCTTAGTTCGGGCATAGGATTGATCCGACCAGGCATGCATGATGTCGGGAACCGGGGCATTGATAGCCTCTTCGCCG
>JBBQIE010000067.1:0-8398 GCA_038324625.1 Anaerolineae bacterium
TCCCGACCTTCCCACTGAGCGATCAGGTTTCGGGCCAGGGCCGGGCCCTGCTGCACCGCTACCTGGGCGGTGGTGGCCAGGGGGTCTCCCTTCTCGTCCGGGCAACTGGCGTTGTCTCCGATGGCGTAGACGCCCTCGTGATCGGCTCCGTTGTACAGACGATGTACCATGATGCGCCCGGCGCGATCTTTCTCCACCGACAGAGCGGCAGTGTGGGGATTGGCGTTGACCCCCGCCACCCAGATCAAGGTGTCGCTGTCGAGCTTCTCCTCGATCCCGTTCTGCTTCAGGCTCACCCAGCCCGGGCCCACGGCGGTGACGAAGGTATCGGTGCGCACGTCAATGCCCCGACGACGCATCTTCTCCGTCGCCGCCCGCGATACCGGATCCTCCAGGGTGGGCAGCACCCGGCCCAAGCCCTCGGCCAGAATCAACCGCACGTCTCGGAAGAAGTTGATGTTCCGGTAGACCTTGCCGGACACCTTGTGCAGGAACTCGGTGAGCTCGGTCATCACTTCCATGCCGCAGCAGCCGGCCCCAGCCTGCACGAAGGTCAACAGTTTTCGCCGCTCCTCGATGTCGGTGGAGCGGTCCGCCTTCTCCAGGCAGTCAATCACGTGGTTGCGCAGCTTCAGGGCATCGGGCATCCACTTGTAGGGGTAACCGTACTTCTCGAAGCTCTCGTTGCCGAAGTAGTGGGTGATGCCGCCCAGGGCCAGCACCAACACGTCTCCCTCGAAGGTCCCCTGGCTGGTCCGCACCCGTTTATTGTCCAGGTCAATGTCCAGTATCTCCGCCTCGTGGAACTGGACGTCGCGCTTGCCCAGGATGCGCCGCACCGACGGGGTAATGGTCATGGGGTTGATCTGGTTGCTGACCACCTCGGGCAGGAAGGCCGTGAACAGGACGTAGTTCTTCCTGTCAATGACGGTTATCTCCGGCTTGGGAGCGTTACTCTTCTTCGCCAGGTCATGCAGAAACTCGGCGCAGTACAACCCGGCGAAACTGGCGCCCAGTATGAGAACACGGTTTCCCTGCTCGCTCATGAAAGATTCCCCCCTCTTCGTGGCCGGCGGCTCCAGGAGTGGTACGAGCTGCTCCCGGCATGTTTGTGCCCACGGACACTATTATAGCGCCCCACTGAGCTTGTCAAATCGAAGGCCGGCAGTGGGTAGTGGCTGGTGGTTAGTGGCGAGCTCTCGGCGTCCATCCTCGTCCACCGCCCCGGAATTGCCACGACGGCACCTCGACGGCACACTATCTCCATCCGGAGACGAGGGAGAGCCCATGAACTCCAAGGAACGAGTGCGAGCCGCCCTGTCCCGTCAGCCCGTGGATCGGGTCCCCCTAGGGCTGCTGGTCACCGACTACGACACCGTGGAGCGAATCATCGGCCACGAGACCTACGTCCGCAACAAGGTCAAGGCCCAGATCGCCTTCTGGGAGGGCCGCCGCGACGAGGTCGTGGACAGCTACAAAGAGGACATCGTGGACTTCCACCGCAAGATCGGCCTCACCGACCTCATCAGCCCCTGGGAATGCCCTCTAGTGCCGCCCAAGGGTCACGCCCCCGAGGATCCGCCCCGACCGATAGGAGACGAACTTTGGCGAGACCCTCGTGGTCGAGTCTACAAGATCTCAGAGATGGCTAACGAGGTAGCCGTCGTCGAGGACCCTACCCGCGGGGAGACCGAGTACACCGTGGACCAGTTCCAGGCCGAGGTTGACGACACTCCCCCGGACCCGACCATTTTCGAGGTCTATGACCACGTCGCCGCCGAGCTGAGTGGCGACAAGTACATCTCCGGCCACACCGGGGGGATCAACCCCTTCGTGCTCCTGGGCGATATGGAGAGAGGGCTGCTGGAATACGCCCTGCACCCCGGGGTGGTCAAGGCCGCCATTGACTACCACCGGCGCCAGGGCAACCTGATGGACGCCCACTACATCAAGCCCACCCAAGATGGGGCCATGTTCGGGGTGGACACCGGCGGCACCCGAGGCCCCCTCATGTCGCCAAGCATGTTCCGGGAGTTCTGCTTCCCGGCCATGCGCGATCGGGTGCAGGCAGTCAAGAGCCGGGACATGCAGCTGATCATGCACAACTGCGGCAACAACCGCTCCTACATGCCCATGTTCGTCGAGGCCGGCATTGACTGTTATGAGTCCATCCAGACCGACGCCGACATGGACATCCCCGAGCTCCAGGACGAATGGGGCCACGCCATGTCCTTCTGGGGCGGCGTCCCCAACGAGACTCTCATCGCCGGCACCCCGGAGGAGATCCGGCAGCAGACGACCGACATCATGCAGGCGGCCGGCCCTCGGGGCGGCTTCATCCTCGGCCCCAGCCAGTCCATCGCCAAGGGCACCCGCTTCGAGAACTTCATGGCCATGCTGGAGACCTTCGACGCGCTGCGCGACCGCTGTGCCGGCTGAGCCATGACCAACGTCCAGGTCGCGGCTGCGCAGCGACCCTACCCTAACAGTGACTGCCGGAGAATCTAAATGAACTCCAAAGAGAGAGTGCGTGCCGCCGTCGCCCGCCAACCGGTGGACAAGGTACCCCTGGGCTTCTACGTGGTGGACTACGACACCATAGAGCGGGTCATCGGCCACGAGACCTACGTCCGCAACAAGGTCAATGCCCAGATCGGCTTCTGGGAGGGCCGCCGCGACGAGGTGGTGCAGAGCTACAAAGAGGACACCGTGGAGTTCTACCGCAAGATCGACGCCTGCGACCTGATCTGCTTCAAGGAGGCACCCGTCGTCCCCCCCAAGGGCCACGTCCCCGAGGACGCCCCGCGCCGGGTGGGCGACGGCCTCTGGCGCAACTCCCGCGGCCAGGTCTACCAGGTGTCCGAGCTCTCCAACGAGTTCACCCTGGTGGAGGACCCGGAACGTTGGGCCACGGACTACACCGTGGAACAGTTCCAGGTGGAGGTCAGCGATGCCGCTCCCGATCCCTCCATCTTCGAGGCGGTGGACCACATCACCGCCGAATTGGGGCCCACCCGCTACATCGCCGGGAGCAGCGGCGGCCTCAGCGCTTTCGTTCTCCTCGGTGGCATGGAGCGGGGCCTCATGGAGTACGCCCTCCATCCCGAGATAGTCAAGGCCGCCATTGATCACGCCCGCCGCCGGGGCAACGCCATGGACCAGTACTACATCCGTCCTGGGCAGGACGGCGTCCTCTTCGAGCAGGACACCTCCGGCACCAACGGCCCCCTGGTCTCTCCCCGGATGTACCGCGAGTTCTGCTACCCCACCGCCAAGGACCGCACCGAGCACGTCAAGACCTTCGGCAAGCAGGTGCTCATGCACAACTGCGGCGACAGCCGGCCCATCATGGATATGTTCGTGGACGCGGGCATCGAGTGCTACCAATCCCTGCAGACGACGGCCCACATGTACGTGCCCGACCTGCAGGATCAGTGGGGCGATAAGATGGCCTTCTGGGGTGGGGTGGCCACCGAGAACCTCATCGAGGGGAGCATGGAAGACACGCGGGAGAACGTGCGCGACGTGATGAGCAAGTCCGGCCCTCGGGGCGGCTTCATCCTCGGGCCCAGTCACTCCATCGCCAAGGGCACCAAGTACGACAACTTCATGGCCATGCTGGACGAGTTCGACCGCCTACGGGAACGGTTCGCCCACCGAGGCTGAGACCTCCCGGCAGCCGCCGGGAGGTGATGCTTAGGGCGGACCACCGTGTCATCTGTTCCAACTAGTCCAGCTTCCCGATGGTCCCCTGGCCTCTCGGGGGTCGGGGAACCTCTCCCAGTCCACTTGGCGAGCCAAGTGGACGAGCCCCTCCCCGACGCGGTGAGGGGAGATCGGGCTCCCCCTTCCTTCGCAGGGAAGGGGGAATAGGCAGAAGCGGAGCGCCTGCCGCCGGGGGGGGTTAGGTTTGCCCCTTCGCCGCGCTCAGAGGTGTTGGCGGTAGGCCTCGAACCCCCGGTAGATGGTCTCCATCTCCCCCAGGAACTCGCCGGTAAGCTCCTCCGGCGGCAGATAGAGCTTGTAGCCCTCAACCGCCCGCTGGGGCGCATTCACCCGCCCACGGGAGGGGACGTAGCTCAGCCCGTACTCAGGGTCCAGCTCGCTGAAGGGGTAGTGCATGGCCGACCATCCCCCGGTCGGCAGCTGGTTCCCCATGAAGGTGTGGACAGCGACCTTCCTGGCCACCTGGTAGGCCGCTTCCATCTGCTCCTCGGTGCCGAGATCGTACTTCCGCAGCACCCGCAGCAACTCACCCGCCCCCCAGCCCGCCTTGCACTTCGATGGCCACAGGTAGGTCTCCAGGGGCATGGCCGCCTCGAAATCGAGAAGGGATAGGGCGGCCTCGAGGTAGGGCTGAGCCTCCGCTTCGTCCCCCCAACCATCGCGAATGGCCTCGTACAGCACCACCAGATAGGCGATGGTGGTGCCCATCTGCCAGAACTCCTGCTTCGGGCCCTCCAGGTCAACCACCTTACCGTAGCGCTCCCCCGGTCCCACGTCGGTAAGGAGCCGGCCATCCGGGGTCATCTGGGTGTAGAAGCGGCCTTCCTCTCGCACGTGAGACTGGTTGGCTTCCACGAACCGGCGTAGGAACTCTCCGGTGCGTACGGCCCGCTCCCTCTCGCCCAGGGCTATCATCAGGTGGCCGAAGAACGAGGAGTTGAGGGTGCCCAGGGTAGCCTGTTCCTCCAAGCGAGCGGGATCATCGCCGATGTAGTTGAAGGCCCCACCCGAAGAATGCTGGTACTGGAAGATGCGCTCGATCACCTGATCATTGTCGGTCAAGGGGTGATCGAGCCGGACCGCCACCTTCATGAAGGTGAGGGGACGATACACCCGCTGCATCACCTGGTACTGAGGCTCTTCCTCGGGGAAGTAGAAGTCGCCGTTAGGCTGCAAGGCCTCCGTGGCCGCCCAATCCAGCAGCTCGCCCACGATGCCGGGGTCCACCCCGGCGGCGTACATGCCCCAGGTGGCCTTGTGCATGTAGTTCACATTGTGCTCGTGGCAGATGGGACCGTTGGGGTAGCGCCGATTGGCCAAGTATTCGCCCCCGGCGGCCAAGGACTCCCGCATCGCCCCCAGCAGAAACTCAACCTCTCGCCGGCGCTCGGCTTGATTGATGCCGACCAATTCCATTCTCCATCCTCCCCCACGCATGCGCATGGCGGCAGTATAGGGGAGCCAATCGGGCATGCCAAAGGGCCGCGCTGCCACTGATGGCGGCGCGGCCCTTGCCGGTGCGGACACGGGCCCAGATCGGCTAGTGGTGGCGAACGGTGATGGGCACCGAGAGGTAGTTGCAGGTCGTCGCCATGCCGTCGCTGCCGCAGGCGTAGAGGTAGTAGGTCCCCGCCGGCATCCCCCCCGTGCTCAGGGTCACTTCCTGGATGGATAGAGAGCTGTCCTGGAGCAGGGGCTCCAACCTGGGCCGCGGCCGCAAGGGCACGATAGGGGCGTAGGTACGGTAGAGACCCGGGGCCGCCGCCTCGGCCGCCAAGGCCTGGGCTGCCGGCGGGGGCAGGGGTCGGCCGTCGAAACCCCGGTTGTCGGTGTCGTAATAGTAGGTCAGGATAACCGTCTGGCCGTCCACGTCCCCGGCTCCCAGGTGAAGCCGCAGCGATCCATCCACCACCGGATCCTCCAGCAGCCGCACGTCGTCAACCTGGAAGCGGGTGTCGGTGGAGACCTCCAGGGGATCGAAGCGCATATGCGAGACGGTGCCCATCTGGGCCCAGGGCCGAGCCGGCCAATCGGGATCATACCCGGCGGGCCAATCGCGGGCCTTGAGGTCGAAGAGGTAGGTGTTCCAGCCCTCGTAGTACACGATCTCATCGCTGCAGAAACCGTCCACGTGGATGCCTTGGTTCCACCAAACGATGCGCCCCACCCAGCCGTCCTCCACCCGCTGGGACTCGGTCCGATCCAGATCGTCCTCCACCTTGAAGCGGATCACCAGGTAGCGGAACCGGCTGGTGTCAATGGGCCGGGCCGGGTCTATGTTGAGCCAGAGCTGGACGTCCGACTGCTTGTAGGTGCTGTAGTGCTGAACGGCATAGTTGGAATCGGCGGTAGCGGAGAAGACGCCGCCCTCGAAGCGCCAATTGTAGAACTGCTGAAGGGCATAGAGATTGGGGTCGGTCAGGAAGGCTCCCTGCAAGTTGGCCAAATCCGTCTGCTCGCTCATATCCCAGGCATTGCCCAGAACCGAGGTGGCGTAATCAGCTGCCATGGTGGAGGTGTCCCAACGTAGGACCGGGGCGTTATTCAGGCGCAGCCGGCCCCCGTAGTTGCTCACCACGTCTCCCACCTTCAGGTACAGGTAGTAGTCGCCCCCGGGGAGGATGCAGGTGAGCAGGTCGTAGCGCCCGGCCCCGGCGGCCACCGTGGCGACAGGGTTGCCGTCGTAGCCGGACTGGTCGCTATCCACGAAGACCTGCACCGAGGCGGAGGGGTCGAGCCCCGATGCCTGCCAGGTTATGGTGTAGCGCGGAGAGGTTCGTGGGTCGGTGAGCCGGATCCAATCTATCTTGAGGTCGTACTGGCTCTTGGCCGGGTTGGGGTCAATGCGGAGGCCGTACACCGGCCCCGATTGCCACGACCCCTTTTGGTTCGGGCCTTCGCCGTTATTGGCGGTCATGTCGAAGTTGTAGAGGCGCCAGCCGTTGGGCGGTCCATCGGCGCGGGCGAAGAAGTTGGTGCCATCCGGCCAGTTGACCTCGTGAGTCCAATAGACGGCGTGGTTCCCCCCTGAGCGGTCGCTCACGTACATGCGGTAAGAGAGCTGGGTGTAGCGGGAGGAGTCAATGGGGAAGTTGGCCCCGATGTTCCCCACCGGCCAGGCGCCGGCGAAGCCCTGGAACAGGGGGAACACGTAGGCACTGCCGCCAGCGGCCGGGTTGGTCACCGCCACTTCGGCCGACCAGATGCCGTCGTCAGCCTCGATCTCGGCCAGGTTTTCCTCCCAGCCGATGTCCCGCCGGGCGTTCATGTCCCAGGGATCACCGAGGACAGTAGTAGCGTAGTCGTCGCCGTTGGTCATCTGGGCCGCCGGAGCCGTGAGGACCAGGCTTCCGCCCGCTGCCCCGGCATCGGTGGGCCGGACGGAGAATCCGACCAGCATGGCGACCACGGCCAAGAGCTGCATGGTGACCTTGAATGCTGCCTTCTTATTAGGCAAGGGAACTCCTTGGGGGAGATGAGATGCTTTCGCCATTGTCATTATGTCGGCTGCCGAGGGCCGCCGTACATAGGCGAAAAGTACTACTAGGGACTAGCGATGAAGGCGCCAGAGGAGGTAAGAACGAACATCGCCGGCCAGTCCAGTTAGGCCCCGGTCCCGCAAGCTGCCGGCGGCCTTCCGTATCAGGCCCAGATTCCCGGCGGAGCCGGTCGGTGCCTGAGCCGGAAAAGTGTACCCAGCAGCGCGATCGGGCGCCAGTCGGGGGCTATCACAGAAGGCGGCCAGGGGCTCGGCGCACCGATCCCAGGTGAAGGAGGCGGCTATGCGAGAGGCATTCCTTCGGTATCGCCCTCGGTCCGCATCCGCCACCAGCCCCAGCAGGGCCTCGGCCACGGCCTTGGGCTCGCCGGGCGGCACCAGCACTCCCAGGCCCCCGGTCCGTATGGTGTCGGCCAAACTGTCTCCCTCGGTGGCGAGGATAGGCAGGCCGGCCCAGATGTAGTCCAAAATGCGGGTGCGGAAGGAGAAGGCGGTCTCGATGTGATCGAGATGCAGGCTGATGCCGACGTCCGCGTCCAGCAGATAATCCGCCCGCCGGTCATAAGGCACCCAGTCGTTGAAGAACACGGCGCGATCGGTGAGGCCCAGGGAGTCGGACAGACGCCTCGTCTCTCCCACCATGTCCATCTGGTGGACAGCGGGATTGGGATGCTTCACCCCCATGAAGAACAGCTTCACCCGCGGGTCAGTCTCCCGAGCCAGGGCGATGCCGCGCACCGCCGTGAGGGGGTCGAACCAATCGTAGATGCCACCCCCCCACAGGGCCACGAAGTCATCGGCCTCCAAGCCGGGGTGCTGTCCCTTCAAGGCGGGTTCGTCCATCACCGCCGGACGGTTGGGGATGCCGAAGGGGACCACGTCCACCAGGTGCCGCAGGGAGGGGTCCTCGTCGTAGGTATAGGGGTTGATCCGCCCGGAAGCGTGCAACATGCCCAGCCAGAAGTCCCGCTGCTTCTCGCTGGCGCACAGGAAAAAGTCTCCACCCCGAAGCTGGAGGAGTAGAGCCCGGAGCAGGCCCTCGCTGTCCTCCAGGCGCACCGACAGGGAGCGGCGCGAGAAGAGCTGAAGATTCTCCAGGGTGAAGGGATCGTAGATGTCCACCACCAGGGGGGTCGGCTGAGCCGCCAGCGCCGGGCAGAGGGCCAGGGTTAG
>JBBQIE010000068.1:0-8355 GCA_038324625.1 Anaerolineae bacterium
GCCCTCACCCCTGGCCGCCTTATGGTGGTTGAAGAAATGCGCCGATAATGCTCCATTCGCGAGTGTCTGGTCGGCAGGAGTCCGCTCCGGGGTGAAGCCCCGAGCTACAGTGGAGCGAAGCCGGCCTGCGCCGGCTGAGGGAGGTCCCAGCCCGTGTAGACGGGCTTCGCTCCTCATAGCTCGGCCATTTATGGCGGAGCGGGCGTCCGGTTGCACAGTGGGCCGCCTATTTATTCAATGTTCATCATGGCGGGGCGGGCCCTTGGCAGCCAATTACCGATCAATTTCGACACCTTCATTAGATTTCCTAGGGGAGGGGTCGTGGGAAAGGTTCTCGCCCTCCTCATCCTGGCCGCCATTCTCATCCCCGCCCGCCCGGCCGCCGGACAGGGCCCGGACCTGGACGCCTACCCTTGGCTCTATCTCCGTGATGGCGAAGTCGTATCCGACGATGAACGCCTCGCCTCCGTCATCGCCGTGGGGGACGTGATGTTGGGTCGAGGGGTGGCGCCCCGCCTGAGCCTGGGCTCGGAATCCGGCCCCCACCCTTTCGCCTCCGTCCCCTGGCTCCGAGCCGCCGACCTCACCCTGGCCAACCTGGAGTGCGTCCTCACCGCCCGGGCGGGAGCGCCGGCGGGCCATTTCACCCTTGGGGCGCCCCCGGCGGCGGTTCAGGCTCTCCGCCAAGCCGGGTTCGACGTCCTGGGCCTGGCCAACAACCACGCCCTCAACTACGGTCCCCAAGGGCTGGCGGAGACAGTGGCCCGGCTGCGGATGGCCGGCATGGCGGCGGTGGGAGCGGGGCCCGACAGCGACGCCGCCTTCCAGCCCGTGATCCGCGAGGTCAACGGGGTGCGGCTGGCCTTCCTGGCCTTCGAGGCCCTCGACCCTTGGGGGCAGCCGCCCGACCAGACGGGTTGGGCTACGACCCAGTGGGACTCCGCCCGCTCCCCGGCCGCCATCGCTCGAGCCCAGGCCCTGGCCGATGCCGTCATCGTCTCTGTCCACTGGGGGTACGAGTACGAGTGGCGCCCGGACCCGGCCCAGCGCCGGTTGGCCCAGGCCATGATCGAGGCCGGGGTGGACCTGGTCATCGGCCACCATCCCCACGTGGTCCAGGGCACCGAGGTCATGGGCCAGGGCTTCGTGGCCTACAGCCTGGGCAACTTCGTCTTCGACCAGCAGCAGGGGGAGACCCGGCAAGGGTTGGTCCTCCGGGCCCTCTTCGACCGAGAGGGGTTGCGAGCGGTCCAGGCTCTGCCGGTACATGCCGGCCTCAGCCCCAGGCTGATGACCCCGGCAGATGCGATCCCGCTCCTGGCCCGGGTGCAGCCTGATCCGCCCCGCCTGGGGTACGCCTGTTCGGCCTTCTCCCCCGCGGAGGACTACGACTGCGAGGAGGTGGAGGTGCCACGGGAGACCCGGTCGGGACACTTCACCGCCGGGTCTCTCGACCTTACCGGCGACGGGCTGGCGGAGGGGGTGCGTCTGGTCGCCGAGCGGGTGACAGTCAGCCGGGATGGGGTGGACCTCTGGACCAGCCCGGCGGAATGGCGAGTGGTGGACCTGGCCCTGGGCGACCCCGACGACGACGGACGCGGGGACATGCTCCTGGCCTTCTGGAGGGCGGACGCCGAAGGGGCGCCCCGGAACCACCCCTTCGTGGTGGGCTACCGCCAGGGCATGTACCGCACCCTCTGGGGCGGATCGGCGGTGGCCGACCCCATCCTGGAGGTGGAGCTGGGCGACCTGGACGGGGACGGGGTCCAGGAGTTGGTGGTGCTGGAGGGCGCCGAGGGTGGCCGGAGCGCCGTCACCGTCTGGCGCTGGCACGGCTGGGGCTTCTCCCTCCTCTGGCGGGGGCCGGCGGGGTACTACCGGGACGTGACCCTGGTCCCGGGCGAGGGCGGGCGGGCGGTCATCAGTGTGGCGGCGGGTCTGGATCGCGAATGAGGTTTGGATCACGAAGGACGCGAAAGGGGAACGAAAACGCGAAAGGTCGTCCCGATGGGCTTACCTGCTTGTGGCCGAGGCTCGATGGTTATATGATAATCATAAACTCATAGTTGACGGGAGGGCTATATATGGCAAGGGTCTACACGCTTCAGGAGAATGGTCAGGTCACCCTGCCGGTCGAGTGGCGAGAGAAGCACGGGCTCAAGAAGGGTGACCTCATCACCTTCGTGGAGACCGACGGCGGGCTCCTGGTGCAGCCGCGGGAGGAGGTGGTCATGGGCCTGCTAGACTCGATTGGCCAGGCCCTCAAGCAGAGAGGGATCGAGCTCGACGACTTGATAGAGGAGGGTCGCGACATTCGCGGGGAGCTTCTCCGGGAGAGGCTCGCCGACCAGGATGCTTAGGCTCTTCCTCGACGCCAGTACCATCTTCGCCGCTGTTCACCCTTTCGCCCTGGCCTTCAAGCAAGCACCATAGTATAGTCCCGTATCACCCTCGGAACTCGCAAGCGGGTCCAAGATCCCAAGGAGACAAGGAATGGCTAAGGAAGTGCTCTTTCTGTCCTGGTTCGTGTGATGTCAGGCAGCGGCGAGGCGGCGGTCTGAAGGCCGCCGCTGAAGGCCTTCGGCCAGGGTAGAGGCCACACGGTCTTCTTGGCCAAAGGCCCTCAGCGGGCGCCTTTAGTCGCCCGCCCTCTCCCGCGTCGCCTGCCGGCGCTCACCCCAGGGCCACCCCAACCCATTCCATCCTCACACGAACCATGATATTTTCGTCCTTTTCGTGTGGTTCGCGATCCAAACGTCTTCGCGATCCAAACGACCCCCAGCTCGACCTACCCCTCCCCCCGCTGCTACAATCCTCCACGACACTCACATCACAGGAGGACTCCCATGACGTCCAAGAAGAAGTTCACCGCCGCCGAGGCCAAGCAGGTGGGCGAGGCCCTGGGGATAGACTGGAGCCGGTTCGACGTCGAGCAGTTCCGCCGGGGGATGGACGTGGAACTCGAGCACGGCACCGAGGACGCCCACACCAACGTCACCGACAACGACCGCATGACCACCGGCAAGATCGCCCTGGCCCACCTCAACGAGTTCCCCGACTACTACACCCGCCTGGACCAGATGGAGGAGCAGGCCTACAAGGACCACGGGATGAAGTAGCGGTTAGTGGCTGGTGGATAGTGGTCACCCCATCCACCGCCTCCACTAGCCACCAATCACTCAGCTTTCGCGTAAATCGGGAGGCAGTATCGCGAATTTCGGCCTGTTCGGCCTGGAGACCGCAATTGCAGCCTGCACGGCGGGCCCAGCGATGACAAAAGCATCCGGAAGGCTGTCCGCAATAGACGGAGGGCAAACGGACGGGCTCATCGCCTAGCCGGTGTAGGGACGCCGGCGATACTTGGCCACCGCGTTCACCATTGCCCGCACGTTCTCTTCCTTCAGGTAGTCGGTGATGGAGTTGGAGCTGGAGATCATATAGCCTCCACCGGGTGCCAGCCTCTGGATGCGCTCCCGTACCAGGCTCTCAACCTCCGCCGGAGTGCCTTCTGCCATCAGGGTCATGTCTATGTTGCCCACCAGCCCCAGCCCGGGAAACCGCTCCCGCACAGCGTAGATATCCATGACATCCGGCTGCAAAGGGTGCAATGCATCCATACCCAGGGTGACTAGATCGTCCAGAACCGGGTTCAGATCCCCATCGCTGTGGTAGATCCAGGGCACGTCAATGACCTCCACTGCCTTCTTCAGGGGGGGCAAAACTGTCTTTCGGTATACTGAGGGCGAGATCATGGGCCCGGAGTCGGCGGCGATATCGTCGAAGGCCCAGACGTAGTCAAACCCCAGGTCTTGTAGTCGCTGCACTACTATTACGTTCCAATCCACGTAGCGCTGAAGCACTTCCTCGGCGAACCCGTCACCATCCATGATGGAGTAGGTGAAGGCCTCTATCCCCACGGAGTAAAGGGTGGCACCGATGCCCAGGCGAATGCTGCCGCAGGCGGCGTATTCCCCCTTATGAGCCAGGAACTCCACCGCCGGCTGATAGTAGGTGTCGTCGTTAGGGTCGGGGAAGACGAGTTGAGGCAGGTCCTCGGGGGAGGTGATAAGCCCGCGCCCCACCATGATACGCCCGTCCGGCCCCGCCGTGCGCTCGGCGTAGATGGGAGCAAAGGCGTTGTACATCAGGTTGTCCTTGCCGAAGGAGCGGCAGACCTTCTTCTGCTCCTCGGCCAACTGTGCTCCCGACATCACCGGCCGCCCGGTGGGGGCGATGTCCCAGGATACTCGCACCGGTTCTCCGGCGATCTTCGAGGCTATCCCGTCCTCGACGATGCCCTCGATCCATGGCACCGCATCCGGCTCCTGGTGGGCCAGGGCCGCCAATACTCGCTCTCTCGGTAGCTGACTCATACGGATCCTCCAGGGACGTGCTACGGACCTACATGGATTCTATGGAGACGGGTATAAACCCTGTCCCTACGTAGGACTCTCTTACGGCCCGAAATCATTCATGATAATACCGGTTCTTCTCAGCTTCGGCCTGCCTACTCGGCAGCGCCATACTCCAAGACCACTCCCAGAGCTTCGCCCGGCCGGTCAATGAGTAGATCGGCGGCTTCCTTTGCCTGTTCCACCGGGAAGCGATGGGTCAGCAGCGGCTCCACTCTCAGCCGGCCGGTGGCCTGCAGGTGCAGAAGCGCCTCCAGGTTGTTATGGGCGTCCCAGCGCACGAAGCGCCGGGGGTAATCCAGCCCCAGCCGGTTCCAGTCGTCCTCGCGGCTGCCCGGGCCTCGGCCGTAGACCCAGCGCAAGTCGATTTCCTTGAGGTGGGGGCTGTCCTCGAATGGCACACCGGTGAAGTCGACATCAATAGCACCCCCGATCATGAGGACCACGCCGCTATAGCGCACGATGCGCACCGCCAGGTGATTAACGGCCTTGTTGCGGCCGCCGACACACACGGCCACGTAGTCGGCCCCGAGGCCGTCGGTGCGGGCGGCCACCTCGGCCGCCAAGTCTCCCGTGTTACCGTCCACTACGGCCTCAGCGCCCAGGGAGAGAGCCTTCTCTCGCCGCAGGGAGTAGAGGTCGGTGCCGATGGCCCGGCCACCGCAGGAGCAGATCAGTTGGGTAAGGATTTGGCCTAGGAGCCCTAGGCCGATCACGACCATGGTCTCGCCCACCTGCAGACCGGACCGGCGAATGCAGTGCAGAGCGGGGAGCCCGATGTTGCAGGTAGCGGCCTCTGCCGGGGTGATCCCCTCCGGCACCTTGGCCATGGTGTTCTTGGGGACGTAGCCGTACTCAGCGTGGCGGCCGAACCCGGCTCCGGCACAGGCAACCACGTCTCCCAGAGAGTAGGTCTCCCGCAGATCGTCGGAAAGCTCGATGATGCGCCCGCAGGACTGGTAGGACATTGGTCGCTCGGCGAAAGGCTCCTCCGGGGCCCTCCCCTCGGCTAGAGCACGCCTCGCCTGGCGAACGCCTCCCAGCTCCGAGCCCTCGCCAAAGACGGAGCAGATGGTCCGCACGATGGCGCCGCTGCCCTCAAGCGTGGGCATAGGAGCCTCTTTGACGTAGACCTCGCCGCGGTTATTCCGGAAGACTTGCTTCATACTTGCCTCCCCGCTTTTCAGAGTCAGCCCCGACGGCTCACAGGGGCACTACTCTAATCCACCTTCTTCGATTCAGTCCGAATCCATGTGGCAACAAGCGGCCGTGGCTCGGTCGTTTGGCCGAGCCACGGCCGTCTACTTCTACTGTTATCCAGCTAGGAGTTCCTCTTCTCGTTCCACTCGTCCACGGCCGTCTGGAATTCGGCCTGGGCGCCGGCGAGAGCCTCCTCGACCGTCGAAAGGCCCAGAGCGGCAGCCTGGCGATAGGGAGCGCAGATGACCTTACCCTCCTGGAAGAAGTGTGTGGCGTCGCCGGTCAGCTCGATGTAGGGCAGGTGCAGCTCGCAAAACTCCCTGACCATGGGCTCAGCCTTCCAGTAAGGCATTGCGGAGACTCTGCTGGGCAGAATTTTGCAGGCCGAGCAGTAGAACGCCTGCTGTTCCGGCTCGATCAGCCACAGGAGCCACTTAGCCACCGGATCAATCTCGGGCCGGTCCTTGAAAATGGCCCAGCTGGCGCCGTCCGCCATCACCACTTGCCTCTTGTGTTTCAAAGTGGGGCATAGGCCGAAATCAATCTCCGGGGCTTGGCTCTGGGTATTGACAGTGTTGTCAGCGTTCCCATTTCCACTGAGGATCTGCTCTTGGGTGACCCAGAAGTTGGTGGCCGCGGTGGCGGAGGCCTCCGCGTCGGAGCCGACGGCGCCCTCCTTCGGCACCCAACCGTTCTTGAACATATCGGCCTCCAGCGACCAGGTGTCGAAGGCGGCCTCACTGTCCAGCTGTACCTTGGTGAAGTCCTCGTTGAAGAGACGCCCACCCGCCTGCCAGAGGGGAGTGATCATCTGATGGTCCCAGGTCATGGTGCTGATATTAGTGAGGAAGTAATCCTTAGCCTTGGCAGCGGCGCCCATAACCCTCAGGTCGCCCCAAGTGGCCGGCGGCGTTTCCGGGTCGAGGCCGACCTCCGCAAAGAGCCCCTTGTTGTACAGTCGCGCGTAGAAGAAGATGGAAGCAGGGAACATGAGCCGTTCCCCATCCCAGGTGAGCCCTTCTATGAGGTTCCCTGACATGTCGTCCCAAGACTCGGTCGGAATCATGTCATCGAGCGGCATCAACACAGCGTTCGTGCCCCAGAGGGAGATATCTACTACGTTGAGATAGGCCATGTCCGGGGCTTCGCCACCGGCATAGGCAGTGAGCATCTTCTCCCGCCGCCCGCCCCAGGGAACCAGCTCAACGTTGACGCTGATGTCGGGATACGCCTCCTTGAACCGAGTGGTCAGCGGGTTCCATATCTGCCCCATGTCGTCTTCAGTCATAGGGAACGTCCACATGCTCACCGCGCCGCCGACCGAGGCAGCAACCGGAGCCATGGTGACAACGGGAACGGCGGTAGCAGCAGGGGCCGAACTCGGAGTAGCCCCGGTACAGGCGGCCAGGGCGACGGCCCCGGTGGCGAGGGTGGATACGCGCAGTAAGTCCCGGCGAGTGAGCCTGCTCTCGGACATGTGAACCTCCATTGGTTGTGATGCGGACGGTACTGCCACGCTATGATGACACCTTGGAGTTCGTTGGCCTCCAGGGATGCCAACCGCTGAGCGACGACACCGCCACATTCAGTTCTGTCCCGGCAAGGCGTATGGCGCAGAGCCCCGGCACGCATGTGAGAAGGGCGAACACCCCTCTTGTATTAGTTATAAGGAACATGGCAAGCGTAGCGAGTTAGTGTGGCCCCGTCAAGGGTCGTATGGGATCGGAGGCCGGCCGGTCTGGCACATACCGAGCCCACCCGGTCCACACGCACGCCCCGCCGATGGTATACTCCGGCCACCGGGCGGCCCGCCGGACAAGGCCGCCCTCGGCCATGGGAGGTAGGATGATCTCGAGCACCCTGGTGGTGGTGATCGTGGAGGCGCTGGTCGCCATGCTCCTGATGTGGGCGGCCATGAGCGGGTTCCTCAAGGACCCCGCTTTCATTCGCCGGGCCTTCCCGGGGACGACGGCGGCCCGGCTGGTGCAGGTCCTGGCGGCCGTCCCCCTGGCGGCGGCCCTGCTCTCCGCCATCCTCTTCGGCCTGGTCCTCGGGGCAGCCCCCGACACCGCCGCCCGCATCGGCCACTTCGTCCTCCTGGCCGGCTGGTGGCTGATCGCCACTCTCTCCGGGTTCGCCCTGCTGACCGCCCTCCGCGCCGGGGTGAAAGTGCCGATTTCGGCGGTCATCGGACTGGTGCTCTCCCTGGCCACCCTGGCCTACTTCTCGGACCTGCCCCGGTACCTGGTGGTGTTCTCGGTGAACGGCTACGACCGGGCGGTGATCGTGGGCATCTCCCTGGGGGCCATGGGCTACACCATCCTCTCCCGCCTCAACCGCCTCCTCCTCTGAGAAGCCCGGCTCTGAGGGCGGCTCGGGCCTCGTCCACGTCCAGGCGATCGGCGGCGAAGGCTCGGCGCAACAGGTCGTCGGGGAGGAACTCGTCGTACTTCTCCAGCCGGGGCACTTCCTCCGGGTAGAGGAGCTCCTCCGGGGAAACCGACCTCCGAGCCAAGGACCGCAGGGCCTGCCGCAATAGCGACGGGCTCCCTTCCTTCATATTGAGGGTGAGGAAGTAGGGGGTGAGGCCCTCCATCGCCCCCAGACCCAGGCCGGGGTAGTCCAGGGTCCGCAGCATCCGGTTCAGGGTGCGATAGGCCACCGTGCCCATCCAGGGGAAGAGGCAGTAGGTGGTGCCCCCGATGGACACTGGGTCGGCGCCGGTGAGGCCGGTGCGGCGGGC
>JBBQIE010000069.1:0-8320 GCA_038324625.1 Anaerolineae bacterium
TCGGCGAGAGGCCGGCCATCCCGCCGGGCCTCCCCGAAGAGAACTGATTCCGGTCGCCCGATGATATCCGCGTAGGGTAGGGCCAGCAGCTCGCTTACCTCGGGATTGGCGAAGGTGATCTTTCCCTCGCGGGACACCACCACCAGTCCGGAACGGCGTCCTTCCACCATGCGCCCGACGACGGCTTGGGTGCGCTCCAAGTTCTGTCGCGCCGACTCCCCCGGAGTGGTATCCTCGGCGATCTTCACGTAGTGAGTCACCACTCCTTTGGCCCCGGCCACCGGCACCAGGCGGACGGTCTCGGTGTAGTCCTCGTCGTCCCTCCTTCGGCTGTGCAGGGTCCCTTGCCAGACCGTGTCGCTCTCCGCTGCCCGCCACATCTCTCGATAGTCGGCGGCCTCGTCACCTCCGGCGGCCATGAAGGAGGCCTTTCTGCCCACCGCCTCATCCAAGCGATATCCGGTAACGGTGGTGAACCGGGGATTGACGTACTCGATTCGACCCTCAGCGTCGGTCATGGTGACCATGCTGGTGTCGTGTTCTATGGCGGAGGTGAGGATGTGCAGCCGCTCTCGGAGGCGGACGTAGTCGGTGAGGTTGATGAAATTGATTACCACCCCGTCTATTCGGTCCTCCAGGGTGCGATAGGGGATGATACGCATCTCATACCAGCGTCCGTTTCGGCCCTGGACCTCGCTGGTGCGAGGGCTATGGGTCTGCATGACCTGGAGGACGTCCTCCCTCAGGTTGTCGTAGTGGAGGTTGGAGGCGATGTCGGTGAGGGGGCGGCCGATGTCGGCGGAGATGAGGTTCATGATCTCGGTCACGGCGGAGGTGAACCGCTTCACCCGGAGCTTGCCGTCTAAGAATATGGTACCCAGCTCGGTGCTCTGGAGGAGGTTGCTGAGGTCGTCGTTGGCATCGGAGAGGTCGTCAATCTTGGCCCGCAGCTCGGCGTTGACGGTGGTCAGCTCCTCATTGAGGGATTGGAGTTCCTCCTTGGAGGTCTCCAGTTCCTCGTTGGAGGACTGCAACTCCTCGACGGTGGATTGGAACTCC
The DNA here is from genome assembly GCA_038324625.1 of Anaerolineae bacterium. GTDB lineage: Bacteria > Chloroflexota > Anaerolineae > DRVO01 > DRVO01 > JBBQIE01. The sequence goes on from JBBQIE010000069.1 coordinate 1,060, forward strand.
TCGTTGGTGGCCTGCAGGTCCTCGTTGGCGGCCTCGAGTTCCTGCAAGGTAGCCTGAAGATAGGCCTTGGTGGATAGCAGCTCCTGCTGGAGTTGCCGTACCCGGCTGTCAGGGCCCGATGGCAGGCTCTCGGCGTCCGCGTCGGTGGTGAAATCGCTGGCCGCGCCCTCGAAGGTGATCACGGCCAGGTCGGTGGAACTGCCCGAGCCCAAGACGGGCCGGATGGTCACCTTGGCTCGGCCTACTCCCTCCTCCCCTCGAAAGGCGAGATCGTCGAAGACGATGGTCTCGTTGCGGCGCAAGGTGTCTCGGACGCCGCCGGCCAGCTTGCCGGCCAGCCCCTCGCGGGCCATGTAGAGGATGTTCAGGCTGGCTTGGCCGGGGGCCGGTTCCAGGTAGCGGCCGCTATGGCCGTGGAAGTAGACGATGTCCCCGTGTTCGTCCACGATGACGGCGGCAGCCGGGGCGTAGATGTCTACCAGGGCCCGCTGAGCCCGTTCGCTCGCCGCCTCGGCGGCATCTCGACGGGACTCCCGGCCCACTCCGAACCCCTGGTTGAGGGAGGCCTGGGCGGGCCAGCCCCCGATCATGCTGGTGCCGGAGTCGGCCCAATCTCGCTGGCGGATAACGCCGTCTCCACGCCGCTCGAAGAAGCGCCACTTGTTGTCCATGGTGGAGAACAGCCCGGCTCGCTCGCCTACGGTCTCGGAGGAGCCGAGGAAGAGCACCCCGCCGATGACCAGGCTGTAGTGGAATACTTGCAGGACCTTGCTCTGGGCATCGGGATTCAGGTAGATGAGCAGGTTGCGACAGCTGATGAGGTCCACCGCCGAGAAGGGCGGGTCCCCGAGGACGTTCTGAAGGGCGAAGACCAAGCTGTCGCGCAGCCGGCGCTTGACCCGATAGGAGCCGTTCTCGTCCTGGAAGAAGCGGTCCAGGCGCTCAGGCGAGACGTCAATGGCGATGTTCTGGGGGTAGAGGCCGGAGCGGGCCACGTCAATGGCGTAGGTATCCACGTCGGTGGCGAAGATGCGCACCGGCACGTCCTGGCCGGTCTGCTCCAGGTACTCCTGGATGGTGATGGCGATGGAGTAGGCTTCCTCCCCGGTGGAGCAGGCGGGCACCCATACGCGCAACGGCTCGCCCACGGGCTTGTGTCGCAGCAGCCGGGGCAGCACCCTCTCCTTCAGCACCAGATAGGCATTGGGGTCGCGGAAGAAGCTGGTGACCCCGATGAGCAACTCGCTGAAGAGGTTGCGGATCTCACTTGGGTGTTCCTGCAAGTGGTGCAGGTACTGGGGCAGGCTGCTCAATTGCAGTAAGGCCATGCGCCGCTGGACCCGGCGCAGGACGGTGGTCTGCTTGTATTGCTTGAAGTCCAGGCCGGTCTGTCGCAGGACCAGGGCCAGGATCTGGGGCAGCCAGTTCTCCACCCCCACCGGCTCGACCCGACGCCGCCCCCGTCTCTCGGCGCGGGTGTAGTCCAGCAGGACGGCAGGCATGCCGGCGGGGGGCAGGATGTAGTCCACCGGCCCGGTGCGGATGGCGCTGATGGGCATGCCGTCGTAACGGGCGGAATCGGGCTCCTGCACCATGACCATGCCCGCCTCGCCCTTGATGGCGCGCATACCCAGGGTGCCGTCGCTGCCGGTGCCGGAGAGTATGATGGCGATGGCATCCTGGCCCCGGTCCTCGGCCAGGGAGCGGAAGAAGCGGTCAATGGTGTTGCGCGGCCCCTGGTCTCCCTCGGGGGGGGAGAGGTAGAGCACGTCCTTTTCGATGGTCAGGTAACGATTGGGGGGGATGATGTAGACGGTGTCAGGGCGGACCTCCATGCCGTTCTCGACCTCACGGACCTCCATCTGGGTGTAACGCTGCACCAGCTCGGTGAGGACGCTCTTGTGCGGAGGGCTGAGGTGCTGAACGATGACGAAGGCGATGCCGCTGGTGGCGGGCATGCTGTTGAAGAACTCGGCGAAGGCCTCTAGGCCCCCGGCGGAGGCGCCCACGGCGACGATGGGGAAGGGGTGGAGGCCGGTGAGGGGCTCCTCGGGTGGGCCGGGATCACCCTCGGGTATAGCGGCAGCCGCGGTCTCCGAGATCGAGTCGGCGTCATTGGGCGGCTCGGCCGGGGGATGGGTCTCAGGTTTCTCGTCCATCGGAGGCTCCTGTGCGTTATCGTACACAGATGATTGTACCATAAAGGAGGGAGGAATTGCCTCCGGATCGCAAGTGGTCCGACCCCCGCCCGAGGAGAGAGCGGACCCAGAGCCGCGAGCACCCATAATGCCCCCTTAAGTTACAGGGATCACCTGCCGATACACCGAGTGGATTAGGCACGTGTGACCGGCCAGGGAAGCTTGAGCCCACCGGGCCGCGGCGGCCATCCATTCCGCGTATCTTGAGGAGGCACAGATGACCAGACTGCTTCGCCTGGGCGTCAGAGGTGCTCTGATGCTGACCCTTGTCTTGGCCTTTCTTCCCGCCATGCCGGCCGGAGGTCAGGCAGGTGCCGTGGTGAGCGCCGAGGCGCCCGAGGCCATTTTGCCGGTGACCATCGCCGCCGACACGATCCTGACGAACGACCGGGTTTGGCTGGCCGCCAACAGCGTCAAGGTGAACTCCGGCGTTACCCTCACCATTCAACCGGGAACCACCATCAAGTTCGCCGCCGGCCGGTTCCTGGTGATTGAGGGGACCTTGGTGGCCGATGGCGCCGGCGGCAATCCCATCGCCTTCACCTCCGCCGAGGAGAATCCCGCACCCGGCGACTGGGGCGGACCCTATATCTACACCATCGGCGGCATCTTCTTCACCGAGACAAGCGCTCCCGCGGTGCTGGATGGGACGGGGGCCTATATATCCGGCTCTATCCTGCGCCATGCCGTGGTGGAGTACGGCATGGGGATCTCCTGCGTGAATGCGGCCCCCCTGATCGAGGACAACCTCATTGCCCACAACAGCGGGGGCTCCGCGGCCGTGAGTGCTATCCGATTACAGGCCCCGACGGGGAGCGACCCGATGCCGGTAATCCGTCAGAACCTAATAACGGACAATGCCGGAGCCCTATACATGACCGCTCCCGTGCAGGTCATAGCTAATGTCATCACCGCCAACGAGGGAGCTGACATATGGTCTCCTGACGGTACTGATCTGGCGATCTATCTCTACGCCGCGGAAGTGCGAGATAACTCCATCTACGGCAACCAAGTGGACTATGACCTCAAGTTCGCCGCCTCGGCCGGCAGCAGCTTGGATGTCTCCGGCAACTACTGGGGCACCACGGAAGCGGCGGAGATCGAGGAGCGCATCTATCACGGGCACGATGACTTCCGCCTGGGAATGGCGGTCTATGCCCCCTTCCTCACCGAGCCGTCCCCGGAGGCACCACCCATCCTTGCCGGCGTGACCGCGGGCGCGGCGGGCACCGTCGGCCTCGGGGAGGCCACTTTCACCTTGCGCTTCAGCGCCCCCATGGACCAGACGGCAGCGCCGTCGGTGTCCTTCCATTCGGCCAACCGGGGCGAATGGACGCGGTACACCCGAGCCAACTCGGGGCTGCCGGCCAACACCGTGATCTCTATCACCCCGGACGCGGACGGTAGTGTGTGGATCGGCACATTGGGCGGAGGGGCGGCCCACTTCGATGGCGCGACTTGGGCCACCTTCAACACCCACAACTCCGGCCTCGGCGACAACAGCGTCTACGCCATCGCTTCCGGCGGCGTGGATGATCAGTGGTTCGGCTTCCACCGGGCCGATGGCGTGGTGGCCGGTCACCGAAGGGGGTTGGAGTGGGCCAACTATGCCTGCGCCGACTGCGCCGAAGAAGATCGCCTGATCGTGAGAGACATCCGTGCCTTCGGCGACGATCCCGAGATCATCGAGGGGCTCGACGAGGTTTACGACATAGTGGTGGACAGCACCGGATCGGTTTGGTTCGCTACCAAAGGGGTGGTGGAATACGTCGGTGCCACCTGGACCTTGCACGACCTCGCGATGGGCCTGCCGGACGACTGGGTCAACGCCCTCGCCGCCGGGCCTAACGGGGTAGTGTGGGCCGCTATGGAGAACCAAGGCGTGGCCCGGTTCGACGGCACCAACTGGTCAGTCTGGGACCTAACCAACTCCCCGCTTCCCAGCCTCTGGGTTTTCGACGTGGCCGTGGCCTCCGACGGCGTCGCTTGGTTCGCCACCTACGGCGGCCTGGCCAAGTTCGACGGCACCGCCTGGACGGCCTACCCGGCCGATCCCGATCGTTACCACCAGGGTCCTCCTGCCTATGCCCGGGCCCTCACCGTCGGCCCAGATGGCACCCCGTGGGCCCTTAGCCCCTACGGTCTCGTCCACTTCGATGGCAGCGACTGGACCTACTACGATCTACCGACGGACAGCGAACCGATGAGTATCGCCGCCGACCTACACGGCAATGTTTGGGTGGGAACTTACCAGGAAGGGCTGGCAGGGCTCAGCGGCGGCCTGGACTACCCCCTGGCCGGCAGCGGCCGTTGGCTGGATGAACGCACCTGGGAGGGGACCTACGACTTCACCTCCCTGGTGCAGCGGGGCAAATATGCCGTCAGCGTCGGCGGGGCCATGGGCCTGGGCGGGATGGCGGTGCCGACAGACGGACGCTTCACCTTCACCGTGGACTATCCCGGAAGCATCAGCGACTCCACCCCGCCCCCGGCACCGAACCTGTACGTCAGCGGGGTGGCGAGCGATCCCTCTGCCGTCTACGCTCGCTGGAGCGCCGCCGACCCCGAGTCCGGCATCACCCTCTACCGCTACGCTATCGGCAGCGCCCCGGGAGCCGCGGACATAGTGGGCTGGACCGAGACCACTGAGACCTCACTTAGCCAAGCCGGCCTGGGGTTGGTTCCCGGAACCCGCTACTGGCTGACCGTCCGAGCCGGAAACGCCGGCAACCTCTGGAGCGATATCACCTACATGGCCTTCACTGCCGGCCAGGTCTCTCCCGGAGACGTCTATCTGCCTCTAGCCGCGAAGTAGAGCGCCGGTCACGCCTCGACAGGGCCACCGGGTCTCGGCCCGTCCGGTGGCCCGAGGTTTGACCTCACCCTCGATCCTGACCTAGACTCTCCCCGTCGCGCGCCGGTCTCGGTCGGCGCTCATCCACTGACGGGGAGAGTCCGCGCATGAGGGATAGCACCAGGCTGACCGACGCCCTTCGAGATCGGGTCCTCGTGGCCGACGGGGCCATGGGTACCATGCTCCAGGCGGCCGGGCTCGGGCCGGGCATCGCTCCCGAGCTGTGGAACCGGGATCGGCCGGAGGCGGTGCTGGCGGTACATGCCGCCTATGTCGCCGCCGGGGCCGACCTCATCGTCAGCAACACCTTTGGGGGCACCCGGATCAAGCTGGCCCGCTACGGCTTGGCCGACGAGATGGCCGAGCTCAATACCCTCGGGGTGCAACTGGCTCGGGAGGCGGTGGGCACGGAGGGCATCGTCCTCGGCGACCTGGGTTCCACCGGGGAATTACTGGAGCCGCTGGGCACCCTGACCTTCTCCCAGGCGCGAGAGGCTTACGCCGAGCAGGTGGAGGCCCTGGCCGCCGGGGGTGCCGACGCCATCATCCTGGAGACCATGTTGGACGTACAGGAGGCTCGCGCCGGCATCCTCGGGGCCCACGATGTCTGCGACCTGCCGGTCATCTGCACCTTCAGCTTCGACCGCAACCGGCGCACTATCATGGGCGCCACCACGGCGGCGGTGGCGGAACTCTGGGCGGAGGGTCTGGCCCTCATCGGGGCCAACTGCGGCCACAGCCTGGAGAGCAACCTAGCTGCTGTCGCCGAGTTGCGGGAGCACCTCCCGGGAGCCACCCTCATGGCCAAGCCCAACGCCGGGGTGCCGGCCCTGGGGGAGGACGGGCGCACCCATTTCGACGTAGGCCCGGAGGAGATGGCCGCCTTCGCTCGCCGCTTCCTGGACCAGGGAGTGCGCATTATCGGCGGCTGCTGCGGCAGCACCCCCGCCCACATCGCCGCCATCGCCAAGATGGTGAAGACTGATTCATAATTCGGAGGCGTTCATGGCCCACTTCGACCCCGCCGACTTCCGCTACTACGACCTGCGGCAGCGGACCAGCAGCAGCGACATCAATCTCATGTTCCCGGGCTGGCAGCCGGGGAACGAGCGGGTGGCCATCATGTCCCCCCACGACGACGATGGGGCTCTAGGGGCCGCCTATCTGTTGCTCGCGGCTCTGGCCAACCAGGCGGAAGTCTTTGTCCTCATCTTCTGCGACGGCTGGGCCGGCTACTCCACCCCGGCGGAGGCTTCCACCATCGTGCCCATACGGGCCCGTGAGACCATTGACGCCTACACCGGCCTGGGCCTGAGCCCCGACAACGTCATCCGCATGGGCTACGCCGACTTCAGCCTGCTGCCCTACATCGGCTGGCACCTCGACTCGGGCAAGCTGGGCACCACCGCCAACGTGGTTCCCGCCTTGCGACGATTGAAGATCACCCGGCTGCTGGTCCCCAACGGCTACCGGGAGCACATTGACCACGAGGCGGTACACCGAGTGGGGGCCTACGACGGGCCCCAAGTGGGCGACGCCATCCTGGCCGAATACGGCCAAGTGGAGCCGGTGCGCAGCTCCCTGCAATACCAGGTGTGGGCCGATCTCTCCCCCGAGGATGCCCTGGTGACCGGCCAGGACGTGCGTATCCGGGCCAACCGGGCGGTGGTGGCTCCCGACACTGTGGAGTCTAAGGTCATGGAGGCAGTGCGGGCCTGGAAGTCCCAGGGCAAGGTGATTGAGGGGCTGGTGGGCGCCCGCGCCGGCCGCAAGCGTGGGGACGACTGGCTGGAGCTCTACCTCCAGTTCGACCCCCGACCCATCCTCGACTACTCGCCGTATCACGAGCTCCTGGACGAGATCGGGTAGGAGCGGCCGCGACTCCCGCAGTGACGCCCTCATGCGCCAGGCGGCCTTGGGGGCGTTCTGACATAGTGGCGTTGATGGGAACTACACCCGACTGATGATGACGGTGATCGGCGGTGAGATGGTGTACCGAGCCTGAGAAGAGGGGCATCTCCATTGAGACGGGCAAAGAGGTGGGTGTGTTTACCTGGGAGAACACCTGGAAGGACCTGGCGGACGCGGGCACCAAGATAGCGGTCCTGCCCATTGGAGCCACGGAGCAACACGGCACCAACCTGCCCCTGGGCGCCGACACTCTCATCACCACCCACGTGGCTGAGGCCATCGCCGAGAAGTTCGACGG
>JBBQIE010000070.1:0-8292 GCA_038324625.1 Anaerolineae bacterium
CCCGGCCCGCCGCCAGTCGGCTACCAGGCCGATGGAGTCCTCTCGGGTGCAGCCGCTCTCCCCCGGACGCATCCCTTCGCGCCCGAGGATGCGGCGGGTGGTGCGGAACTGGGCCATGGCCGGCAGGGTAACCGGGTAGAGGGTCTCCCGGGTGGTCTGGCCGGAGGCATAGCGTTCCTGGTAGCGCTCCCGCAATAGGCGGCGCCCGGAGAGGACGAACTCGCCGGCGTCGCGGGGCCCCAGGCCGGTAAGGCGGTCCGCCCCCTTGGGGTGACCGCGGCCGGCGTTGTCGCCCCCCACGTGTACCAGCCTGGGGGCGCCGCCGTCCGTCTCCAGGGCCCAGAGGCTGAGCCAGTTGCGGCCCTCGGCGCAGGGGGCCCCGGCGCGATAGGCCAGGTCGGCGTCGCCGGTGGCGTCCACCAGGCATTCGCCCCAGAGCGTCCCCCGACCGCCCTTCCCCTCCACCTCCACCCCGACCACCCGGATGCCGTCCATCACCGGCCGGGTGACCAGGGTGTCCAGCCAGAGATCCACTCCCGCCTCCTCCAGGGCCTCGTCGAGGGCAAGCACGAAAGAGGCGGGGTTGAAGGCCACCCGGTAGCGGCTGGGCTCATCCAGCCCTTCGCCCTGGCGCCACCCCTCGGGGATGTCGCCAGGGCCGTACTTGAGGCTCAGATGCAGCAGCTCCTCGGCGATCCCGAAGGTGACCTGGGTGCCGTTGCCGTCGCACAGGGGCAGGTAGATCAGCACCAAGCCGGTGGTGGCCAACCCCCCCAGGAGCACCGTCTTCTCCACCAGGGCCACCGACATCCCGCATCGGGCGGCCTCCAGGGCCGCCGCCACCCCGGCCATGCCGCCTCCGGCCACCACCACCTCGTAGTCCGCCTGGTAGTCCATCACCTGCACCCCTGGGCCGCGGGAGACATCCCTACCACTCCCTCATCCCATTCACTCGGTTGGGCGACTTCCTCATCCAGGAGGCGATCATCCCCCGCCTCGGCCATGGCCCGGAAGCTCTCCTCCCAGCCCTCGCGCGCCCGCCTGGGTTCGGCCTCCCCTCTCCCACGAGTGGGAGAGGGGCTCAGCCACTTGGCTCGCCAAGTGGCTTGGGTGAGGGCTCCCTCCCCGTTCACTCCGCCCCCTTCAGGGCCACCGCCGTCTTCACCATCTCCACGAACTGGACCACGTCCGGGTCGTCGGAGATGAGGGGGCTCACCCGCTCCGCCTCGGTCAGCACTGCCGAGAGGCTGCTTTCCTGGGCCCAGTAGCTCTCCCGCAGGACCTCGGCGCACTCGGCCACCACCACGTCCCACTGGAAGCGAGGGGAGGCTTCGGCGAAGCCCTCGGACAGGTCGGCGCTGTCGAAGTCCCGGCTCAGCTCGGTCACCTCGCCGCTGTCCGGATCGGCCCAACGCAGGAACACGGTGGCGATCTTACCGGCGGCATCGGGGTGGAGCTTGATCTCGTAGAGGGCGGTGACGCTGTGGCCGGCGCCGATCTCCCCCGCGTCCACGGTGTCGTCCCGGAAGTCCTCGTCGGCGATGGCCCGGTTCTCGAAGCCGATCAGCCGGTAGCGGGCCACCACCTCGGGGTTGAAGTCCACCTGCACCTTGGCGTCGGTGGCGATCACCTGAAGGGTGCTGGTGAGGTTGTCCAGGAAGAGACGCCGGGCCTCGTTGATGGTGTCCACGTAGGCGTAGAAGCCGTCGCCCTGGTCCGCCAGTTGCTCCATGAGCACGTCGTTGTAGTTCTCCATCCCGAAGCCGACGGTGGTGAGGGTGATGCCCTCGCCGGCGTATTCCTTGATGGTCTCCAGGATGGACTTGGCCCCGGTGTCGCCCAGGTTGGCCACCCCGTCGGAGCAGAGGATGACCCGGTTGATCATGTCCGGCTTGAAGGCCTGGCGGGCCATTTTGTAGGCCAGGAGCAGCCCGGCCTCGGCGTTGGTGGCCCCCTCCGGCTCCAGACGTCGCAGGGCATCCAGGATGGCCTTCTGGTCCTCGCCGCTGGTCGGCTCCAGGATGGCGCGGGCGTCGGTGCCGTAGACCACGATGCTGACGGAATCGGTGGGGCGGAGCTGGTTCACCAGCAATTGTAGGGACTTTTTCACCAGCTCCAGCCGGTTCTCCATGTCCATGGAGCCGGAGACATCCACCACGAAGGTGAGGGCCACGTCCTTGCGCTCCTCCGGGGAGACGGCGTAGCCCTGGATGCCCACCCGCATCACCTCGTAGCGCTCGGTCTCGGCGAAGGGGATGGGGGCCCCGTCCAGATAGATGGCGAAGGCCTGGCCGGCCGCCGGGAAGTCGTAGTCCTGGCGGAAGTAGTTGACGAACTCCTCCACCCGGATGGCGTCCTTGGGCGGGAGGTCGCCGTTGTCCACGTAACTTCGGGCCACGGTGTAGGAGCCGGTGTCCACGTCCAGGCCGAAGGTGGAGAAGTGATCGTCCTCGGTGTCAATGAAGGGGTTGACGCCATAGTTCTCGAAGAAAGTATCGGCGTAGGCCTCGTCGTTGGGGGGCTGAAGGGCTCCCGAGTCCGGGGCCTCGGCCTGCACTATTGGTCCGGCCGTGGCCGCCGGTGGTAGGGCCGGCCTGCCCTGCAAGACTCCCGTCGGGGCGCTCCCACAGGCCAGCAATAACAGGAACAACACGGAACCGAGTAGAGCGACCTTCTTCCGCAAAGACAAGTCCATAGCTTCCCCCTTCGGCGCAACCTAGCGACTACCCCCATCGTTCACTGCCCGGCAACTACCTCCCCTTGGCGTGGCACCTCCTTTGTGCTCACTTCGGTAGCCACCTTTCCCTTCCAAGATCCTAGTCGAAGTCGGTGCATCCCATTACGTCCTTAAGACGGAGCCGCCGGTCAGTATGTTCCCCACCCTTGACTGGGCTTGATATGTGCCTGAATACACCTTAAGCTGATAGCAGCCTCCCCTGGCCGCGAAGAGAGGGAGAATCGCCGGACACCCGTCCTCGTATGTATCGGCACGAATGCCCCGTGCCAGGAGGTCGCAGGTGAAACGAACTGCCTTCGCTGCATGCCTGTTCGTCCTCGGCTCCCTGTTCCTCTTTCCCGCCCCGCCTCCGGCGGCGCAGGGAGGTCCCGACTCCTGGAGCCTCCCCGCCGACTTCTCCTCCGTACAAGGGCAGGACCAGTGGTTCTATTACCGTGAGTCCTCGGCCTCCTATGTGCCTCTGGTGTGGGACCCTTACGTCAACGGCCTGGGCGCCGTGGGCAATTGCTGGAGCCCCCAGGTGGGGGGCGCCGACCAGCCCCGCTACCTCTACATTCAGGGCAGCACCGCCGAGTCCGTAGTGGTCCAGCCGGGTGAGAACGCCAATGTCGCCATAGGCTGGCAGGCTCCGCGGGCCGGATCCGTTAGCATTGTCGCCTCCATGACCGCCGTGTCAACCAGCACCGACTACAGTTCGTGGTGCCCCGGCTGTAACGATGGCACCGACTTCTACATCCGGCACAATAGCGCCACCGTGGCCGGGCCGGCCTTCGTGCTGCATGGATCGCCCGAGTTCCAGAGCAATAGCCTTGCCGCAGACGTCACCGTGTCCGAGGGCGACTTCATCTACTTCTACGTGGACCGGCGCAAGTGGCAGGACGCCGACGCCGCCTACGCCGACTTCACCATCTCCTATGGAGTCGTTGACGGGGTCTGGAACCAGTTCCAGGCCGGAGCGCACCTCAACAACCGGCTGCATGACGTCTCCGTGGTGACGGCAAACAACGCCTGGGCGGTGGGCAACGCCGGCACCATCCTGCACTACACCGTGGGCATGGGCCGCAATGTCGGCTCCTGGTCCCGAGTCGCCGGCCCCACATCCTACGACCTCTATTCCCTGGACATGTTATCGGCCGGCGATGGCTGGGCGGTGGGCCAGGCCGGCGCCGTGTCGCGCTACTCCAACGGTAGCTGGGGCGAGGTGACGCTCCTCTCCAAGCTGACCCATCTGGCGACCGGGACTCAGATCACGCCGGTGGACCTGTACGCGGTGGATACGATCTCGGCGACGGAGGCCTGGGCGGCCGGAACCAAGGCGTCGCTATTCCACTACAGCGGCGGCGACTGGCACGAGGAGACCGTCACCGGGACGGTGGCCACTGCCGACCGTACCCTCTACGACCTCCAGATGCTGTCCGCCGCCGATGGATGGGCCGTAGGTGACGGCGGCGCCATCCTGCGCTTCGACGGCACGCAGTGGGACACGGTGGCCGGCCCCAACAACCGGACCCTCCGCTCCCTGAACATGGTGTCGGCCCAGGAGGGCTGGGCCGTGGGAGACCAAGGCACTATTCTGCACTACACCACGGCTGGGGGCTGGCAAGCCGCCGTTAGCCCGGTGACTACCACCCTGAACTCGGTGAGCATGACCTCAGCCGGGTCGGGCTGGGCGGTGGGCGCGGGCGGGGTGCTTCTGCGCTACACGAGCGCCACCGGCTGGGTGCTACAGCCCAGCCTGACGCCCAACACGCTGCGCTCGGTGCAGGCCTCGGCGGGCGGCTTCGGATGGGCGGTGGGCTCGGCCGGCACCTTGCTTCGCTACGGCTTGCCCGCTCCCAACCTAAGGATCACCTCACGCCCAACCCTGGTGAATCGCGGCGAGTCGGCTCGGTTTGTCCTGACGGTGCGGGATCTTCAGGGCGCGCCCATAACCGACGCCACCGTGACCGCGACTCTCTGGTCGCCGGTATCGCTCTGGGGGGGAGGCGCAGTGCCCTACCAGGCGGCCTCGGGCGGGTACGTCTACACCTACGCGGTGCCGGCGGGGGACCCCATCGGCGCCTATAGGGTGCAATTCCTGGTCGAGTGTGATGGGTACGTTGACACTAGCATTTGGGGTTACTTCGGTGTCGGTGGAGATGAGAACGTCTGGGTGCTACTGCTGACCAACTTCCCGCGCATGCGCGCCCTGGGATACGGCAACGAAGAGGTGGTGGCGCTACAGAACAAGGTATACGACCTGGCCTACGGCAACCCCAACGGTCTGGGCGCCATCATGAATCTGGACGGCCTCCCGGCCTACACCGCCTGGGCCGCCGACCCCGGTGACGCCGGCGCCAACAACACCCTGGTCTACGCCATCGACAGCGAGATAGAGCGGGTGCGCCGGGACGTCTTCCCCAACCTGGCCTACGTGATCATCGTGGGCAGCAGCGAGGTCATCCCCATGTACGCCCGCGATGACGACCCCACCTGGGTGGGGAACAACGAGGATACCTACTGGAGCAACCAACTCGACGACACCTCCTATGTCCGCAAGCTGTCTTACCACGGCGCTGACGGCCGCTACCTGACCGACAACGTCTACGCCGACCTCGCCTACTTGGACCACGACGATGACCACGAGCTAACTCCGGAACTCATGGTGGGGCGATTGGTGGAGACGCCGACGCAGATCGGCCGCCTGATAGACGACTACCTGCGCCTGGGCGGACAGATCCAGGCCCACGCGGTGGCCCTGGCTTCCACCGATCAGCTCGATACCGGCAATGCCGTCTTCTCCGGGTATCCCGGTGGAGTGGATCGCTCCAACGTGCAAAGCCACTACCCGACGGCGAACGTCGCCACCAGCGTGACCGCTAGCAACGTCTACCTTCTGGCCGGACACGGCAACCGCCAGGGCGTCAGCACCGGCTACGACAGCTTCGCGCCGGGGGCTTGCGACTCGGGCACCAGCGGCACCTACGACGTGCGCACGGCGGAAGGCAGCGTCATGTTCACCGTCTCCTGTCACGCCGGCACCAGTATGGGGAACAAGCTGCACAATGACCCGACCACGGACGACGTCAGTTGCCCGTCCGGGACGCAGTCGTACCTGGACTTCCCCGAGACCTGGGCCGACTTGGGCCTCATGGCCTACGCCGGCTCCACCTCCTATGCCCTGGGCACCGCGAGCGGCGACCAGGGCTACACCTGGATGACGGGCGGCACCGAGACCCTGGTGGAGCTGATGACCCGATCAGGGCTCCTGGTGGGACGCACCGTGGGCCAGGCCTTCCGCGACGGCATGAACTCCTACTGGAATGGGACGAGGATATGCGTGGGGCTGATGACCCCCTTCGGCTGCGTCGGTTTCTGGGGGCATACGGACTATAACCGCAAGGCCATCGGCGGTTACGTCCTCTACGGCATCCCCACTCTGCGGGTCAACGGGCCCGCAACTACCGGAGGCTTAGGGGCAATGGCCGAGGCACCGGTGGAACCGGTTCCCACCGTGCAGCGCCAAGTCCTCTCTGCCTCTGCCGGCGAGGTGGTGGAACAAGTGACCGTGGAGATACCGGTCTATCGCTTCCAGGAGCAGGCCGGGGTAGTGGAAATACCGGGCGCCGTGCAGCGAGTGGTGCCGGGCGAGCCCTACCTGCCCGTGCTTGCAGTCGAGCGCACGCTGCCCCTGGGGGCGACGGTAACCGGCATCACCATTGACACGACCCAATCCACCTCGGTGGAACTGAACGGCCACTTGGCGGTCCCGAGCCTTATGGGAGGCGACACCCCCATCCCCAACAGCTTTACCGCCACCGACTACTACCCCGCCGGGCTGGCACTGGCCCTGGAAAACGTGAGCGGCGGCGGGCACTCGACCACCGCGGGCATGACTCTCATTCCGGTGCAGTACAACCCGGCGACGGGGAAGGTGCGCGTCTGGACCAAGATCGTGGCCGGCATCACCTACACCGTGCCCGACACCGGCGTACTGGTAACCTCACTGGTCACGAACAAGGCCACCTACTCCGAGACGGAGACCGTCGCCCTGACCGCCGGGGTGAGCAACGCCGGCGGAGCCCGAGTGGTGGACGCGCTTGTGCGTCTCTACGACGCCCGCACCGGCGCCGCCCTCGGTGAGACCCTGGTGGCCACGGGGCTCTCACTGGCGGCCGGAGCCGGCAGCCAACCGTTCTCCTTCGCCTTGAGCGCCCTCGGCGCCTCGCCCCAGGGCAAGCAACTGGGGATTGAGCTGCAGCTCTACGACAGCGCCACCGGCGTGCTGCTGGCCAGCGGAGAGACAACCGTAGCCGTCGGCGACCAGACCGCTCCCTGCGCTCCGGTGGGGCTGCGAACCATCCCGGGGGACGGCACCGTGGCCCTGGCCTGGCAACCGTGCTCCGAGGACGACGTGTGGACCTACAAGGTGTACTGGGGCACCGACGCAGCAGCCTTGAGCCAATCGGCGGAGGTGCCGGCGTCCACCGCCCGCCACACTGTCAGTGGCCTGACCAACTTGGCAACGTACCACCTGGCGGTGGCGGCGGTGGATGTGGCCGGCCACGAAGGGGCCCGCTCCCAGGTGGTCTCCGCCATGCCTGGGCTCAGGGTCTACCTGCCCCAGACCGCCAGGTGACGAGGGTGAGGCCCTGTGGAAGCCTCCGAACCTTGGAGGCCTGCACCTCTTGGTTGGCCCAGGTAGCCGGCCGTGCGGCCTCAGAGGAGTTCCAGCGTTCTCAGGGCCTCTCTCAGCTCCCCTCGCTCCGGCTCCGTGAGATCGGGAAGGGGGCGACGCACTCCCCCGGCCGGCATGCCCATCATCGCCAGCGCCTCTTTGCAGGGAGAGACGTAGCCGGGATCGTACTCCAGGAGACGATTTAGGACCTGCAGGCGGAGATGAAGATCTCGCGCCTCCTCGTGCTTGCTCGACTGGGTTAGTCGGTACACCTCCACCATCTGGGCGGGCATGACGTTGGCGGCGGTGGAGAACACTCCCCGAGATCCGACGCAGAGGGCGGGGTAGAACTGACTATCAATGCCGGTGCAGACCGATATCCGGTCTCCCACCAGGCGCACGATCTCCACCAACTCCCCCATGTTGTCATTGCTCTGCTTGAGGCCGATCACCCCCTCTACCTCCGCCAGGCGGGCGACGAGGGCGGGCGAGAGGTTGTTGCCGGTGTAGAGCGGGTTGTTGTAGAGGATCACCGGCAGGTCAATGGCCGAGGCCAGGTCCCGGTAGTGTCCTTCGAGGGCGGACTCCGGCAGGCCGAAGTAGTAGGGAGCGGTGACGATCACGGCATCGGCGCCTACCGATTGGGCATCCTGGCTCAGGGCGATGGCCTCACTGGTGCTGCAGGCGGCGGTGCCGGCGATCACGGGGATGCGATGCCCCGTTTCTTCCACGACGATGCCGGTGACCCTCCGCTTCTCCTCGCGAGTGAGATGCGGGAACTCCCCAGTGCCGCCAGTGGTCATGATGCCGTGTACGCCGTTCTCGATGAGGTGCCGGGTGATGCGGCGCAGGGCCGCCTCGTCCACCCTGTCTCGCGGGTCGAAGGGGGTGACGATAG
>JBBQIE010000071.1:0-8289 GCA_038324625.1 Anaerolineae bacterium
TATTGTCGGCCTAGGTTCCGCCGCTGGCAAACCCCTTTGGAGCCAGGGCGGAGGTGTATAATGCCCTCACCCCGACTCAGGAGAGCCCGCATGGATGTCGGTGCCGAGCGCTACCGGCTGACCCTCGCCTCGATGTTGGTCGTCCTGGGCCTGGCCCTGGTCCCCCTCTGGCTGGCCGTGGCCCGGCTCAACACCAACTGGACCCTGTTCGGATTGGCTGTCTACCTGACGGCGCTTGGGGCCCTGTGCTTCTGGCTCTCGTCCCGCGCCGAGCGGGTCGCCGGTGGGCTGCTTCTCGTCGGGCTCACCCTCGCCGCTCTGGCCGTGCTTCGCTTGACCGGCCTGGCCCTCTGGTCGGTGACCCTGGTGATCCCGACCTTGATGGCCGGCCATCTCTTCCGCCCCTGGACCTCGCTCGCCTTCGCTGGGCCGAGCGCTATCCTCGCCTTCGTTTCCACCGCCGATCCTCGTTCGGCCCTTCCTTTGGTCGCGGTTCTGCTGGCCTCGGGCGCCATCACCTACGCCGGCACTTCGAGATCCCGGGACCTGCTGTGCCTGCACTCACAGCGGAGCCTGAGGGCCTACGATCTCCTCACCCAGGTGCGGCAGAGACAGGGGGAGCTGAACCAGACCGTCAAGGCCCTGGACGTGGCCTACCGGCTGCTGGAGGAGAGCAATTACCGGGCCTCGGTGGCCCGGCGCGAGGCGGAGGAGTGGCGCGACCTCAAGACCCGCTTCGCCACCAACCTCAGCCACGAGCTGCGGACACCCTTGAACGTCATCCTCGGGTTCACCAAGCTCATCTACCGTGGCCCCCATCTCTACGGCTTCGACGGCTGGCCCGAGTCCCTCATGAAGGACCTGGTCCAGGTGCAACGCAATGCCGCCTTCCTGTCCGACCTGGTGAACGACATCGTGGACATGGCCCGGGTGGACGCCCTGGCCATGCCCATCCGTCGCGAGGACACCGACCTCGACCAGCTCATTCAGGACGTGGCCGGCACCGTGGCCAGCCTGGCCCAGGAGAAAGGGGTGCGGCTGCGAGTCGAGGTGCCGCCCGACCTACCCTCTCTAAACGTGGATCCCATCCGGGTCCGGCAGGTGCTCTTCAACTTGGTCACCAACGCCATCCGCTTCACCGACGAGGGGCAAATCACCATCTCCGCCGGCCTGGAAGGCGAGGAGATCGTCACCTCAGTCCAGGATACCGGCAGGGGCATTCCCGCCGGCCAGTTGGACCGCATTTTCGACGAGTTCCTTCAGGTGGGCGGCCCCAAGGAAGACGAGAACCCCGGCAAGGGCCTGGGTCTGGCCATCGCCCGGCGCTTCGTGCAGCTCCACGGGGGACGCATCTGGGTTCAGAGCGCCGAGGGCCGAGGCAGCGTCTTCTCCTTCTCCTTGCCCCTGGCCGCCAGAGCCACTTCCAGGCTCCGCTCCGGGAGTTACCCCCTCCCCCCCAGACTGGCCGCCCGCCCCCTAGTGCTGGTGGTGGATGAGGACGTCACCGCCACCGCCTACCTGGAGCGGCAGATGGATGACCATCGCTTCCTTCAGGTCCGCCCGGATGAGGCCGCGGATCTTCCCCCCAATCTGGCTCCGGTGGCGGCCATCGTCAACCTACCCCCGGATCGGTCGGCCGAGGGTGGCTCCTCCCTGCTCAGCCGACCGGCCGGCCTCGCGGAAGACACCCCGGTGATCTACTGCGCCCTCCCCAGCCTGCAATGGATCTCCGGCCACGAGCGCTTCGACGCCATCCTGACCAAGCCCGTCTCCTCCGAGGAGCTTCTGGAGACGGTGCGACCATTCCTGAGGGCGGATCAAGCCAATGTCCTGTTGGTGGTGGATGATGACCGGGGCTTCGTGCAACTGGTCAGCCGCACTTTCGAAGCCGAGGGCATCGCCGGCCTCCAGGTGGCGCCCGCCTACAATGGCGCCGACGCCTTGCGGAAAGCCGGGCGCTATCGGCCCGCCGCTATCCTCATGGACCTGGTCATGCCGGGCATGAACGGCTTCACCGTCCTGGACCACCTCCGTGAGGATGAAGCCCTGCGAGATACCCCCGTCGTGGCCGTCACCGCCGCCAGCCCAGGGGAAGACGACGTCGCTGCCCGAGGCACCCGCTTCACCGTCACCACCCGCGGGCGGGGCAG
The DNA here is from genome assembly GCA_038324625.1 of Anaerolineae bacterium. Taxonomy (GTDB): domain Bacteria; phylum Chloroflexota; class Anaerolineae; order DRVO01; family DRVO01; genus JBBQIE01. Next base: position 2,151 of record JBBQIE010000071.1, read on the forward strand.
CCAACGGCTGGTGCTCGCCCTCATCTCGACGGTACTGGGAGACGTTAGAGCCCGGGCTCCTCTCGTCGAAGGCAACGGTGAAGGGCAGCGATGAAATCGCCCTGGGCTACCGGCTTCTTCAGGCTCACGGTGGCGCCCAGTATCCGGCTAAGCTCGCGGTCCTCCACGATGGAGCACAGAAGCACCGGAATGGCGTTGGTCTCCGGTCGCTGTTTGAGAGCCTGCAATACCGACCAGCCATCCATCCCCGGCATCATCACATCCAGGACGATGACGTCGGGCTCCTCCCGGCGGGCCAACTCGAAGGCCACCCGCGGGTCGGCGACGTGCCTCACCCTCCAGGAGTTCCCGCTCAAGTACCGGCGGTAGAGCTCTACCGCCCCCGGGTTATCCTCCACCACCATCACCAGGCGAGGTTCCTGTCGCCGCAGAGACAGTCGCACCTCACAAGCGGATTGGCAATCCCGCGCTTGAATGGTGATTCCCTGGTGCTGGGCGATCCGCTGCAAGTCGGCCACCCGGTCCAGGTAGCCCCCTTCCCGAGGCCGAAACAGGACCACTAACCCCAGGCCCGCTTCCTGAGCGGCGATGGACAGGGTCACGTCAGAGCCACGGCAATACTGCACCGCCAGGCTGAACAGCTGGACCAAGATCTGCTTCAGCAGGGACCGGTCCGCCACTACCTGGTCCCCGTCCGCGGGCCAGGAGCCGGTAAAGGTCACGCCCCGCTCGGCAGCCAGGGGGCGGACCATCTCCACCGCCTCGGAGATAACCGCCGAGAGCCCGATCTCCATCGGCCGGCTGGCCAGCATGGTCAGCTCACTCCGGATCGGGTCCGCCGCCTGATCGAGGTCGGAGGCGAGTGGGTCCCCCTCGGCCCAGCGCCCCAGGATCTGCGCCAGTTTCTCCTCCGCCTGACTGAGGTCGCGAAAGACCTGGCGACGGCCGATGGACAGCTCCTCCATGATCTCCGGCGTGCCCAGCCTCTCCACGTAGCGCAGGGTGAGAACGTCGCAGGCGCGGCTGTCCCGGCTCCCGAAAGCAGCGCGGCGGACCGGCCGCAGCATCTCGATAGCCTCCAGAAGCACCGCCCGCGGCCTCACCGCCCGGTCGCCCAGACCCTCCGCCGCCCCGATGTCCGAGAAGCGCTCCCCGAACCCACTCCGGAGCAGAGCCACATTGTCGTACAAAGCCTCCAGGGCCTCGTGTACCTCTTCCCTGGAGACCGCCTCCCGCTCGGGCACAGTCCCCCCTCCTGACTTGGGCCTCAACTCCCGATGATATGTCACTCCCAGGGCACTCACAAGGCGCTCGCTCCAACTCCCACCGGCAGGGGAAATGCGGTATACTATTGGAGTACCCAAGGATTGCCCCAGTCTCTGCCATGCACATGGCACCACAGGAGGATGAATGGCCGCGGACGCGCTTACCCCCCGTGAGCGTTGGCTGGCGGTGTTGAAAGGCGAGAAGCCGGACCGCATCCCACTCGACTTTCGGGCCACACCCGAGTCTATCGCCGCCCTACTCGCCTATCTTGACTGCGACCTGGACGGCATGTACAACCGCCTGCACATTGACCGCGTCGCCGGCGCCTCGCCCCGGTACCTGGGCCCACCGATAGCGGAGGACGCCGACGTATTCGGCTGCCGCTACAGCTACGTGGACTACGGCACCGGTCAATATCGCGAGTGTACCTACCACCCTTGGGCCCAGTACGGTAGCCTGGACGAGATCATGGCGCACTTCCGCTGGCCCGACCCCGATTGGTGGGACTATTCCGGCATCGCCGAGAGCCTTCGCGGCAAGGATCACCTTCCCGTCATGGCCGGCGGCTCCGAGCCTTTCCTCACCTACTGCCACCTCCGGGGCCAGGAACAGGCCTACGTTGACATGATCGAGAGCCCGGAGATGGTTCACTACGGTCTGGAGAACCTCTATCGCCTCTGCTACACCACCACCCAGCGCATCTACGAGCAGATCCCCGGACGAGTGACGGCGACGTCGGTCTCGGAGGACATGGGCACCCAGGAGAGCCTGCTCTTCTCCCCGGCCCAGATCCGCCAGTTCTTCTTCCCCCACATGAAGCGGATGATGGACCTGGTGCATCAGGGCGGCGCTTACGTCATGACCCATAGCGACGGGGCGGTGCGGGCCATCATCCCCGAGCTGATCGCCCTGGGCATGGACATCCTCGACCCCGTCCAGTGGCGCTGCCGGGGTATGGAGCGCGAGGGGCTCAAGCGAGACTTCGGGGACCGAATCGTCTTCCACGGCGCCATGGACAATCAGTACACTATGGCCTTCGGCTCCGAGGCGGAGATCCGCCGGGAAGTACGAGACAACATCCGCATTCTGGGGGAAGGTGGCGGCTTCATTCTGGGGCCGTGCCACAATCTCCAACCGGTCACCGCCCCGGAGTTGGTGGTGGCCATGTACGACGAAGCCTACGCGGCGGGGAAGCTCTAGGCCTAGGCCGCCGGCACTGAGCAGGTCGAACACACTGGGCGCCGACCGGATCTCGCATCCGGCTGAAGCACTTAAGGAGGACAGAATGAGCGCGACCACTAGCCGCAGGGTATTTCTCAAGGGTATCGGTACTGCCGTAGCTGTGAGCGCCGGGGCCGCCGCCCTCGCCGCTTGCGGGGCCACACCGGCACCGTCCCAAGGCACTGAGTCCCAAGCCACCGCCGCCCCCGCTGAGGCCACCGCCGCTCCCGCCGCCGCTGGAATGGCAGCCGCCGACCTGAATGTGTGGGTATGGTGGCCGGATCCGGTCGAGTCCCTGAACCAGATGGCCACCAGCTTCATGGAGACCAACACCGCCGTCAAAGTGACCAACGAGGCCCCGGCCGACTACTGGACCAAGCTGCAGACGGCCCTGGCCGGCGGTGCCGGGCCCGACATCTACTTCATGAACAACGTGAACTACTGGTCCTGGGCCAGCAAGGGCATACTGGTAGACCTGGACCCTCTGGTCTCTGCCGACGCCGGCATGCAGGACAACCTGGCCAACTCCTGGCAGGATGCCATTGACTTCTACAAGTTCGAGGGCAAGAACTACGGCCTTCCCTACATGTATACCACCGTCATCCTCTACTACAACGAGGACTACATGAAGGAGAAGGGCCTGACCCCGGTGGCCGAGATCGAGGACGACTTCGACTGGAACATGTTCCGCGAGTACGCCAACACCCTCACCGAGCGTGACGGGGACAGCGTGACCATGTGGGGCGGCCAGAGCACGGACGGCATCGAGACCGGCTGGCTCAACTTCTCCCGGGGCAACGGCGGCGACTTCCTCACCCCCGACTCCAGCAAGTGCATAGTTGACGAGCCAGCCTCCGTCGAGGCCTGGCAGTTCCTCACCGACATGCGCCTGGTGGACAACGTCTCCCCCAGCCCCGAGGCCCTGCAGGCGGAGGGCACCCGCTCCATGTTCATGACCGGCCGGCTGGCCATGATGCCGGGCGGCAGTTGGGTGATGAAGACCCTCAACGAGCAGTTGACCGACTTCACCTACAACATCGCCGTGCTTCCCAAGTCGCCCAACACCGGCGGCAACGGCGGCACCACCAACGTGGTCGGCCTGGTGATGAACACCGACAGCAAGGGCAAGGATCAGGCCTGGGCCCTCATGACCCACTACCTGACCAAGGACTCCCAGGACATCCTGGCCAAGGGCAACATCCTGGCCCCCATCCGCAACGACTCCGCCGAGCTGTACTACGATCCGACCCTTGGGCCCACCAACCGCGCTGCCGCCTTCAAGGTGCAGCAGTGGACCACCCCGCTCCCAGCTCACAAGACCGTGACCTGGGGCGAGATGTACAAGCCGGTCGGCGAGTGGCAGACAGAGATCTTCGAGGGCCGCGCCACCGTGGACGAGGGCCTGACCGCCATGGCGAGCGAGGTCAACGATCTGCTGACCGCCGCGAGCTAGGCATCCTCGCCTGCCGCGAGTGAACCTCCGGCCCCCGAGCCCGCTCGGGGGCCGGTCCACCGGATTAGGACCGCCACGTCTGTGTGAGAGGAAGCCATGAGCCAAGCGGTCGTCACCCGCGGAGCTAGACCCCGACGCGGCTACTTCAGCGGCCGCCGGTTGGAGAACCTGACCGGCTGGCTGTGGGCCTCTCCCTGGATACTGGGGTTCTTGATCTTCACCCTGGGACCGATGCTGGCCTCGGTCTACTTCAGCTTCACCGATTTCCCGGTGATCAGCCCCCCGAAGTGGATCGGCCTGGGCAACTACCGCACCATGCTCACCAAGGATGGCTCCATCCTTCAGGCCCTCAAGGTGACCACCGTGTACGCCTTGGCCGCCATACCCCTCAACCTCAGCCTGGGCTTCTTCCTGGCCATCTTGTTGAATCAGCCCATCAAGGGCGTCACCGTCTGGCGCACCGTCTACTACCTGCCGGCCGTCATCTCCGGCGTCGCCGTGGCCCTGCTCTGGCAATGGATTTTCAACACCGACTTCGGGTTGGCCAATTGGCTCCTCTCCATAATCGGCATCAAGGGGCCGCGCTGGCTCCTCGACCCCTCCTGGGCCCTTCCCTCGCTGGTCATCATGAGCATGTGGGGAGTGGGCGGGGGCATGATCATCAACCTGGCCGGCCTCCAGGGCGTGCCCACCCAGCTCTACGAGGCGGCGGAGATTGACGGGGCGGGTGCCTGGCGCCGCTTTTGGATGGTCACCATCCCCATGGTCTCCCCGGTGATCTTCTTCAACCTGGTCATGGGCGTCATCGGCGCCCTGCAGACCTTCACCCAAGCCTTCATCATGACCGGCGGCGGTCCCCGCGAGGCCACCTACTTCTACATGCTGCACCTCTACAACAACGCCTTCCAGTGGCTCAAGATGGGATACGCGGCCGCCCTGGCCTGGGTGCTGTTCTTCTACATCCTCATCCTCACCCTCTTCGTTATCCGGTCCTCGTCGGCCTGGGTGTACTACGAGGGCGAGCTGCGACGCGGCTAAACAAGGGAGCAAGGGCCAATGACCGGATCGGTGTTCGCCAGCAAGAAGCTCACCACCGCCCTCTCCCGCGGTGCCACCTATACCATGCTCTTCATCGGCGCCGGCTTCCTGATGATCCCCTTCGTCTGGATGATATCCACCTCTCTTAAGGAACCGGGCGATGTCCTCAAGTTCCCCCCGGAGTGGATTCCCGATCCCTTCGTCTGGCGAAACTACATTGACGCCGTGACTCTGGAATACGCCCCCTTCGGTATCTTCTTCAAGAACACCGTCATCATTACTTTCATATCCATGTTCGGGCAGTTGCTCTCCGCCAGCATGGTGGCCTTCAGCTTCGCCCGCCTGCGCTGGTCCGGCCGCGATGCCCTCTTCATGGTGGTCCTGGCCACCATGATGCTGCCTTACCAGGTCACCCTCATCCCGGTCTTCATCCTGTTCAAGGAACTGGGGTGGGTGGATACCCTCCTGCCCCTGATAGTGCCTGCCTTCTTCGGCGGCGGCGCCTTCACCATCTTTCTCCTGCGCCAGTTCATGATGTCCATTCCCCTGGAAATGGACGATGCCGCCAAGATAGACGGCTGCAGCACCGCCGGCATCTACGGGCGCATCATCATCCCCATGTCGCGTCCTGTCCTCATCACCGCCGCCATCTTCTCCTTCCTGGGCCACTGGAACGACTTCATCGGGCCCCTGATCTACCTCAACAGCACCCACAACTACACCCTCAGCCTCGGCCTGCGCATCATCCAGGGTTACGGCGGCTACGGAGTTCAGCGCTGGCACCTAATGATGGCGGCGTCGCTTATCGTCATGCTGCCGGTGCTCACCCTGTTCTTCGTAGCTCAGAGATACTTCATCCAGGGGGTGGTGGTCAGCGGGGTGAAGGGGTAAGAGGGGAGACAGCACCACCCTTCAGTGAGTGTGCGTCGGTCTGCGCCGACGCCTGGCGCGCAAGCGCCCTCCAGCCCCGACCTCGGTCGAGGGGTTCTTCGCGTGCGATGACCTGGTTATTTCGTCAATCTTCATCAGACCCGAGCGAGCCTCGCGGACGCGACCGTCTCCCCCCGACTCCGAAGTGCTGCCACCACACCTGGACGGCATGCGACGTTGCCGGTACACTGACGGCAAGACCTGCACTATTCGCGAGGGTACAGATGGCAC
>JBBQIE010000072.1:0-8098 GCA_038324625.1 Anaerolineae bacterium
CAGCATCGCCCTCTGGCGAGTAGTCCGGGCCCGCGGCGACATCCACCCGGTGGTGGCGGCCGGTCATAGCCTGGGCGAGTACAGCGCCCTCGTGGCCGCCGAGGCCCTGGACTTCCGTCAGGCGATCCGCTTGGTGCGCGATCGTGCCCGCTGCATGGAGGCGGCCTCCTCCGGCAATGGCGGCGCCGGAATGCTGGCCATCCTGGGCCTGGACCGGGACGCCGCCGAGGCGGTCTGCCGTCAAGCGGCCGAAGCCACCGGAGCCGGCGCAATGGTGGCCAACTACAACTGCCCCGGTCAGGTTGTCGTCGGTGGCTACGACGCCGCCCTCGCCGAAGTCCAGAGGCTGGCTCAAGGATATGGCGCCCGCCGAGCCCTCCGCCTGGCGGTGTCGGTTGCCTCTCACACCCCTCTGCAACAGGCGGCGGCCGATGCCTTCGCCCCCATCGTGCGAGCCGTCCCGGTCTTCCCGCCGATCTTCCCGATAGTGGGCAATGCCCTGATCCGGCCTCTGACCGATCCCGATGATCTCCGTCAGGAGATGGTCATGCAGCTAGTTCGTCCGGTGGACTGGCCCAGAACGGTGGCCCTTCTCCGGGAGGCCGGCGCGGAGCAGATCTGGGAGATCGGTCCCCGCTCGGTGCTCGCCGGCCTCAGCAAGCGCATCGAGGGCTCACCCCCCGTCCTTACCATCACCGAAGCGGCGGACATCGAGAAGCTGCCGACCAGCTTGGAGGCGAACTGATGACCAGTTACGCGGGGAAAGTCGCCCTGATCACCGGCGGGTCCCGGGGCATCGGGCGCCGCGTGGCGCTGGACCTGGCCGCCGGGGGCGCCGATGTGGCCATCAACTTCCGCGGCAACCAGGCGGCGGCGGACTCCGTCGTCGCCGAGATCACCGCCCTGGGCCGCAGGGCCTTGGCCATCCAGGCGGACGTCTCCGACTTCTCCGCCGCCACTGCCATGGTCCAACGCGCCCTGGACGAGATGGGCCGCCTGGATATCCTGGTCAACAATGCCGGGGTCACCCGGGACACCCTGTTGATGCGCATGTCCGAGGACGACTGGGATCTGGTGATGAACACCGTCCTCAAAGGAACCTTCGCCTGCTGCAAAGCGGCCGTACGTCCCATGATGAAGCAGCGCTACGGGCGCATCATCAACATCGGCTCGGTGTCCGGCCTAGGCGGCAACGCTGGGCAGACCAACTATAGCGCCGCCAAGGCCGGCTTGGTCGGTTTCACCAAGTCCCTGGCCAAAGAAGTGGGCTCGCGGGGCATCACCGCCAATCTGGTGGCCCCCGGCTTCATCGAGACGGAGATGACCGCCGGCCTGCCTGAGGAGATAGTTGAGCAGGTGCTCAAGACCAGCCCGGTGGGGCGACTGGGAACCTGCGAAGACGTGGCCGCCGCCGTCTGCTTCCTGGCTTCGGAGGAGGCGGGGTTCATCACCGGCCAGACGCTTAGTGTTGACGGGGGTCTCCTCATGCATTAGTATGAGCGCAGGAGGAGGGTCTTCTTGCCGCTTAAGCGCGATCGCATCGTGGTACACCCCAGGGTGATTGCCACCATCGCTGGTTTGACCGCCCTGTCCATTCCCGGCGTAGCCCGCCTGGAAGACGGGCGGTTGGCTTGTCTGTTGCGGCCCTTTCGGGGTCGGAGGACCAGGGGGGTGGAGCTTCAGCTGGACGGCGATACGGTGGGCATCGAGCTGCGCCTGGTGATTAATGCCGGCTTCAGCCTCCTTGAGGTCAGCCGTCGAGTTCAGGCCAGTGTGGCCCGCGCCATCGGCGAGATGACGGACATGCAGGTTCGACACGTACACATCCAGGTAGAGGGCGTTCGCGCCGCTACCTACTCCTGAGCCGGCCATGAAACCACGTCGGCTGGCAAGATCCCTGGCTCTGGAAGTCCTCTACGAGGCGGAAATGGCCCACCGCCACCCTCTCAGCGTTCTCGAGCGCCGTCTCACCGAGGCCCAGTATCCTCCCGACGTGGCTGATTTTGCTCGCGGCCTGATCACCGGGGTGGCCGAGCACCGGGAGTCGCTCGATGACACTCTTGCCGCCCACGCTCCCGGCTGGCCGTTGTCGCAGATCTCCCCCGTGGATGCCAGTCTCCTGAGGTTGGCCATCCTCGAGTTGGGGCATGGCGACGTGCCCCGCAAGGTAGCCATCAATGAGGCGGTGGAGCTGGCCAAGCGCTACGGCGGCGAGAGTTCTCCCCGGTTCGTCAACGGTGTCCTAGGAGCGGTGGTCAGAGACCGAGTGACCGCCGGCGCTCAGGAGCAGCGGAAGAGCCCATGAACTTCTTCAACATCGGCCCCGGCGAGTTCTTCCTCATGTTGGTCGTCGCTCTGCTGGTCTTCGGCCCAGAGCGGCTGCCCGAGGTTGCCCGCCGTGCCGGCAAGGCGGTGCGCGACCTGCGCAACATGGTGAATAACCTCGACCCGGAACTCCTCGAGGATTGGCGCGAGGTCACCCGTGACCTCGACAGCGTCCGCGAGGAGATGCAGCATATCCGCTCCGACGTGGTGGATATCCAGAAAGACCTCTCCGGCGCCGCCAAAGAGATCTCCTCCAGTGTCACCCAAGCAGCTAAGGACGCCTCCGCCACCGTGAACGAGGCGGCCAAGACCGCCGGCACCGGCAAGCCTGCCCTGGCCGGCGCCGCTACCCCCACTGCCACCACCACTTCGCCGGGGTCGGCGACCGCCACTCGGAACGCCGCCACCCCCGCCGCTACTGCTACCGGGAAGGCCGCCGCCCCCCGGGCCACAACCCCGGCACGCACCTCCCCTGTCACCACTGGACGTGCCGCTACCGCCGCGAAGACCGCGGCCGGCCCCGTCGCCGCCCTTGCCGAGGTTGATTCCGGGGAGGAGATCGTGGGGGTGCTTCTCACCCGCGGCGAGGACGGCGAATGGCATCAACAGAACGAGATCGTGGGCGCCAAGGTATTGCCCGTATCCCGTCCGGCTCACCGAATGCGGGTAGAAAGGGCCACCAATGGCGATGAAGGATGGAGTCCGCCACGATCGCGTGAGGCCGTGATGCTCTCCCTGGTGACCCCCCGCCCCAAAGACGGAGCGGGGCGCGTGCGTCCTCCCCTGATGGTTCGCGAGCCTCGGCCAAGGCGTTCCGCGTCTGAGAGAGCCAGGAGGGTGGCACTTGGTTGAGAAGCAGTTGGAGGTCCCGGAGAAGGCCGAGCTGACCGAGGACTGCCCCACCGACGCCGAGCAAGAGATGACTCTCATGGAGCATCTCATCGAGCTCCGCGATCGGGTCATGAAGGCCGCCATCGGCCTGGGGCTGGGCACCATAGTTGGCTTTGTGTTCGCCCGCCAAGCCTTCGAGATCCTGATCCGCCCCCTTCCGGTTGAAGCCGAGATCGTCTCTCTGGCGCCCACCGACTCCATCTTCATGTACTTCAAGGTGGCCTTGATCCTCGGCCTCATTCTCTCCATGCCGATAATCGTATACCAGGCCATCCAATACATTCTGCCCGGGCTCTATCCTAACGAGCGCCGCTACCTCTATTGGCTGCTCCCCTCGGCCACCTTGGCCTTCGCCTTCGGGGCCGGGTTCTCGGTGTTCGTCATCATACCCTTCTCTATTCGCTACCTAAGCGGCTTCATGGCCGACCTCATCTCACCCACCTACCGGGTTCAGGAATACATTGACTTCGTCACCACCCTCATGTTCTGGATCGGGGTGGTGTTCGAGATGCCTCTGGTCATCTACTTCCTCAGCAAGCTGGGAGTAGTGGACTACAAGAAGCTCGCGGGGGCCCGGCGCTATGCCATCGTCGCCGTGGCGGTACTGGCGGCCGTCATCACCCCCACCCCCGACCCGGTGACCATGATGCTGGTGATGACCCCTCTCGTCCTCCTCTATGAATTGGGAGTGCAGCTCTCTCGTATCGCCTAGAAGTCGCCCGGCCACGGAGAAGACCGCATGTCGCAGAGAAGAGTCGTCATTCTTGGTGCCGCGGGTCGGGATTTCCACAACTTCAACGTCGCCTTCCGCGATGACCCCGATGTGCGAGTAGTGGCTTTCACCGCCACCCAGATCCCCAACATCAGCGGCCGCTCCCTACCACCCGACTTGGCCGGGCCTTCCTACCCCGAGGGCATACCCATCTACCCGGAGACGGATCTCGAGGACGTCATCCGGGACCTGGAGCCGGATGAGGCCATCTTCGCTTACAGCGACGTCTCCCACGAGGAGGTCATGCACCTGGCCAGCCGCTGCCTGGCCCGTGGGATTGACTTCCGCCTCATGGGGATGAACTCCACCGCCCTCCGAGCCTCCAAGCCGGTGGTCTCCGTGTGCGCCGCTCGAACCGGTTCCGGCAAGAGCCAAACCACCCGCCGGGTCTCGGACATCCTGGCCGCCTGGGGCCGCCGGATCGCCGTAGTTCGCCATCCCATGCCCTACGGGGATCTTACCCGACAGCGGGTGCAGCGGTTCGCCAATCTCGATGACCTGGACCGCCACAATTGCACCATCGAGGAGCGGGAGGAGTACGAGCCCCATATCGAGCGCGGCCACACCGTCTTCGCCGGCATTGACTACGCCGCCATCCTGGAGCAGGCGGAGAGCGAGGCCGACATCATCATCTGGGACGGCGGCAACAACGACCTCCCCTTCTTCTTCTCCGACCTCCACATCGTGGTGGTGGATCCCCTGCGACCGGGACACGAGCTCCGCTACCACCCCGGCGAGGCCAACCTGCGCTTGGCCGATTGCGTGGTCATCAATAAGGTGGACAGCGCCTGTCGCGAGGATGTGGACACCGTGCGCGACAACGTGGTGGCGGCCAACCCGAATGCGCAGTTGGTGGAAGCGGCCTCCCCCATCACCGTGGACAACCCCTCGGCCATCCGAGGCAAGAGGGTGCTGGTGATCGAGGATGGTCCCACCGTCACTCATGGGGGCATGTCCTTCGGCGCCGGGGCCGTGGCCGCCCGCCGCTTCGGGGCAGCGGAACTGGTGGATCCCCGCCCTTACGCCGTGGGTTCCATCGCTCGCGCCTTCGTCAGCTACCCCAACCTGGGCAAGGCCCTCCCCGCCATGGGCTACGGGCCTCAGCAGATGCGGGAGCTGGAGGAGACCATCGAGCGCATCCCCGCCGATCTGGTGGTGGCCGCCACCCCCATTGACCTCCGCCGAGTGCTGAAGGTGAGCACCCCCATCGAGCGGGTGCGCTATGAACTCCAGGAGATCGGCCAGCCCACCCTCGCCGAGGTGCTCGCCCCCCTGGCCCGCATCCGCCGCCGTCGCGAGAAAGACCGAGCCCTCGAATGAAGAGCCACTAAGAGGACGGATTCCATGCCGAGCGAAGATGCCCTGGTTAGCCTGGCCGAGGAAGTCATACGCTCCTACGTCCGCAGCGGTGAGGTGCCGCCCCCACCGGACCCCGTACCCCCGGAGATGAGTGCGCGGGCGGGAGTGTTCGTCAGCCTCCACACGGGGAATGGCGACCTGCGCGGGTGCATCGGCACCTTCGAGCCCTCCACGGAAAACACCGCCACCGAGATCATTCAGAATGCCGTCAGCGCCGCGACGGCGGATCCCCGGTTCGCCCCCGTCCGCCCGGACGAGCTGGACGATCTGGAGGTGTCGGTGGACGTGCTCTCGGCCCCGGAGCCGGTGCGGTCGCTGGATGAACTCGACCCCAAGCGCTACGGGGTGATCGTGCAATCGGGCTGGCGAAGGGGTTTGCTCCTGCCCGACCTGGAGGGGGTGGACACCGTGTCGCGGCAGGTGGGGATCGCCATGCGCAAAGCCGGCATCGGCCCCGATGAGGAAGTGGCCCTCTTCCGCTTCACCGTGGAAAGGCACCACTAGACCACGGCATTACTCTCCGAGCAACCCCAGATAGGGCAGGTTCCGGTATCGCTCTCGGGAATCCAGCCCGTACCCCACCAGAAAGCCCTCCTCCAACGTGAAACCCTTGTACTGGATGGGAAGGTCAATCAGGCGCCGCCGAGGCACATCCACCAGGGTGCAGATGTTCAGGCTGGCCGGGCGCCGTGAGGACAACGTCCGGAGGATGTAGTTGAGGGTCATCCCGGTGTCAATGATGTCCTCGACGAAGAGCACGTGCCTCCCGGTTATGCTCAAGTCCAGATCCTTGACGATCCGCACCACGCCCTTGGTCTTGGCCGTGGGCCCGTAGCGGGAGATGGCCATAAAGTCCACCACCAGGGGGATGGGAATGGCGCGGACCAGATCGGCCATGAAGACGAACATCCCCTTCAGGATGCCCACCATGACCGGCTCTCGCCCGGCATAGTCGCGGGCGATCTCCGCCCCCAACTGACCCACTCTCTCGGCGATCTCCTCCCGCGAGAGGACTACCGTCGGGGCCGCTTCCGGCGTCGTCATCTATTCCCGCTACCCCTGCCCACTCTCGTCATCCTCCAGGCCGTACTTGGCCAGCAAGGCCTGATAATCCCCCCGGTACAGTAACTTCACCTGCACCTCAGGGTACAGTTCCTGGAGGCGCCTGAGCTTCCGGTTCTTGCGGCCCACCAGGCTCTGCTTCATGGTGGTCAGCTCGACGTAGAGGTCCGCCTCCGGGAGGTAGAAATCGGGGGTGAAGGCCTCGGTGACGTTGCCCTTGTCATCCCACTTCAGGGGAAAGGTCCTGGGCTCGTACTCCCACTCGATCCGGTAGTAGTCGAGGAGACGGGCCAATTCCTCTTCACTGCGGTTGACGAACCGCGCCTTGGGCTCGGCCTCCCTCTGATCGGTCCCCATTCCTCAACGACCCCCGGCAACCAGTATCCCAATGCCAGCCATCTTACCCAAGCCTGGTCGGTGGCGGCAAGGCCGTTCCGGGCATCTGCTTGCCCCCGCCTCCCCCGATCCCTACAATCGCCCCATGGTCAACCGGCGCCCCGATGCCGGTGCCTGGCCACCAGACCTGGCTTCAATTGGGTTCCATAGGGGAGACACGGATGCCGAAAGCACAACTGGGAATCATCGGCGGCAGCGGGCTCTACGACATCGAGGGGCTGGCCGACGTGGAGGAAGTATCCATCAGCACCCCCTTCGGGGACCCCTCCGACAGCATCATCGTCGGAGAACTGGAGGGCACCCAAGTGGCCTTCCTTCCCCGCCACGGGCGCGGCCACAGGGTTTCGCCCACCGAGATCAACTCCCGAGCCAACATCTGGGCCCTCAAATCCCTGGGGGTCACTCACGTGGTCGCCGTCAGCGCCTGCGGCAGCCTCAGGAAGAAACTCCGCCCCCGCGATGTCGTCATCCCCGACCAGCTCATTGACTTCACCCGGCTGCGCCCACACAACACCTTCTTCGGCGAGGGTGTGGTGGCCCACATCGGTTTCGCCGATCCCTTCTGCCCTCACCTCAGCCGACGCCTTGCCGAGTGCTTCCAGGAACCCAATGGCCCCGACGTGCATCTCGGCGCCACCTTCATCACCGTGGAGGGCCCTCGCTTCAGCACCAAGGCCGAGTCGCACGCCTTTCGTCAATGGGGTGCCGACATCATCGGCATGACCGCCTCCCCGGAGGCGCAGCTGGCCCGTGAGGCGGAGCTCTGCTACGCCTGCATGGCTCACGTCACCGACTACGACGTCTGGCATGAGAGTGAGGAGTCGGTGTCCGTGGAAGCGATAGTCGCCAACCTGCAGGCCAACACGTCCGCCGCCAAGCTCGCCATTCGCAATCTGGCCCGGAGCTTCCCCGTCGAGTGCGAGGCCGGCTGTCGCCACGCCCTGAAGAACGCCATCATGACCGACCCTGCCCGCATCCCCTCGGAGACCAAGGCCAGGCTCTCTCTCTTGATCGGCAAGTACGTCTAGCCCCGGCCACGTGCAGCCCCCCTCAGCCCTCGGCAGCCGCCCTCGGGTCGGCCCCATCGCCATCCTGACCGCGGAGCTGGCCGTGGTGGTCTTGGCGACAACCCACCTTTGGACCGCCAAGGCGCTGGCGGGGCCCCTGGCCTTGCTCCTGGTCGGCGTGCCTCTGGCAGCCACCCTGGCCGCGCTTTCCCTTTCGCGCGGTCGGGCCACCCGAGGCTTCGGGCTGCTGCCGATCGGCCTGGCCCTGAACCTTCTCGGCCTCCTG
>JBBQIE010000073.1:0-7997 GCA_038324625.1 Anaerolineae bacterium
CGCTGAAGAAGCCGTGAACCTGGGGTGAATGCAGGGTCATGGTCATCACGTGCTGGGCCCCGGCCGTGACCAACAGATCGGCCACCAGGCGGGCGGCAATGGAGATGCGCGGCTCGTCTTTTTTGTCTGAGCGGGCGTAAGAGTAGTAGGGGATAACGGCGTTGATCTTGTGGGCGGAGGTGCTACGGGCAGCGTCCAGCAGCAGGAGCAACTCCATCAGGTTCTCCTGCACCGGGGGGGAGAGGGTCTGAACGATGACGGCCTCGCCCTCCCGGACGCTCTCCAGGAGCTGCACGTACAGGTTGTCATTGCTGAACCGCACCAGTCGGGAAGGACTTACCTCGCATCCCAGATACTCGGCGATCTCCCGCGCCAAGTCGGGGTGGGAGACGCCGCTAAAGATACGTGGCCGCCGCTCCTCGCTATTGAGCGGCATTGCCCTTCGCCTCCCATTCCGCCAGCGCCTGCCGGTATTCCTCTTCGGTGAGTATGGTGCCGCCGGTGACGTGCTCGGACTCCACTTGCTTGCGCCGGTCGTAGGTGATGTCGAGCTCGATGGGGGCGTAGCATTGCTGAGTGCCGATGACCGTCTTGTGGGTGGAGTAGTGGTCGGGGTAATCGGAGCCGCCGGCGTCGCTCCACTGCGGGCTCAGGTCGTTGCGCAGGTCCACCCGCGCCTGAAGCGGCTCTCCGCAGACCTTGCAGCGCAGGTAGATGGCCTGTGCCTGCGTCTCTCCCCCGCCCCCACCGCCGCCGGCGAAGAGGGACTTGAGCTTATCGAGAAAACCCATCGCACATCCTCCCAGATAGTTACAAGAACCGGTTCACGTAGAAGATCGCTCCCGCCAGGTCCAGTAGCCAGAGGGCGGACAAGGGCAGGGCCCCCGCCGCCTCCGGCAGCCTCCGCGCCAGAAGATCCCACCCCAAGAGCGACACCCCGGCCAGGCCCAGGAGCGCCGCCGAGCTCCGGTGCCGGTCCCCGGTGACCTCGCCGAGGGCCAAGGTCGCGATCCCCAGGCCGATCAGGGCCACCGAGAGTGGAACCGCCCGGCGTCGGGCCCAGCCTAGCCCCACCACCAGGGCGGCGCTCCACACCGGCAGAGCGGTGAAGAGGTAGCGACCCTGGAACTGCACGAACTTAAGATTATACCAAATCACCCCAAGAATCGAGAGCGTCCCCCAGAGGGCAAGAAAGCCCGCCGCTAGGATGGCACGTTGTCCCGGTGGCCGCCGGCGGGCACTTAGGCCGGCGAGGATCAGCCCTACTAGGGCCAGGGCGCAGACGAGGGCCAGGGCCAGGTAGGTGGGCTCGTGCATGGGTACTCCCATCCACCCGAAGATACCCCAGAAGCTGCGGAAGGTGGTGCTCAGGCCCTGGCGCAGGCCGCCCATGAGGCCCACTCCGGCGAGGTAATCGGAGGTGCGAAGTTGGCCCACCACCACGGCGTCATGCCGGGCCAGGCCCAGGGGGTCGGCCAGGCCATACACGGCCATATTCCGCATGTAGAAGGGCAGATAGAGGAGGGCCGCCGGCACGATTATGGCCGCCAGCCGTCTGCCTAGGCCGGGGCGGGGCCGGTCCTGACGATACCAGGCCCACAGTAGTGCCACGACGGCCAGGGGGAGGGCGATGTAGGCGCTGGTCTTGGTGAGCAGGCAGAGACCCAGGATCACTCCCAAGGGCATGAGACAGGAGGCGTAGGGGCGGCGGCTCGACAGCAGCAGGCGTAGGCTGACCAAGGCGGCGGCGCCGACCAGGACCTCGGCCAGGACGTCGTTACTGACGGCGGCGGTGACGGCGGTGCGCATGGGCAGGAAGGCCACCACCCCCGCCAGGGCCAGGGCGCGGCCCGGCCTTCGGGGCCAGAGGATCCGGCCCAGTCTGTGGGCGAGGAGGACATCGGCGGCGCCGAGGAAGACACTGAAGAGCCGGAGGGCATGCATCTGCATCGTTACCGAGTCGCCGCCGACCGAAGCCAGGACGGGGGCGGCCAGGAGGTAGTAGAGCGGCGGCTGGTGGCTCTCGTAGCGGATGGGGGCGATGGAGGCATCGGGCGGGAACCCGGCTGCCTTGACTTCTTCCAGGTAGGCGGCCGGGTAGTCGCCCACCTCCAGGACCGGCAGACGGGCTTCCTCGACCAGATGGCGCACGTAGTTGTAGTGAGCCGGCTCATCGGGGGCCTGCCACGGGGGGGTGATGAAGACATAGGCCACGGCGGCGATCAGGTAGCCGGCCAGGACCAGTAGTAGGGGCGCGGGCCACTGGGCCGAGTCGGGGACAGGCCTGTTCACCACAACCGCTCACGAAACGCGGTGCAGACTCGTAGGGGCGTACCTTGGGTTCGCCCAGGGCATCGAGGGCGGACACAAGGTTCGCCCCTACGGATCACGGTCATGGACTTGGACCTCTTGGCATGATTACTGATCCTCTGCTGATGAGACGGGCTCGGGTGGGGCGGCGTAGATGGTCACCAGGTCCTCGCCGCTGCCGGCGGTGAAGAGGACCGGCAGGTTCAGGGCCAGGAGGCGGCCAGCATCGGGGCCGTAGGCTTGGCGCTCCAGGGACCCCACGTAGACCAGTTGCACGTCGTACCGCCGCAGGATCTCCTCGGCCTCCTCCCAGGAACCGGTGGTGTAGAGGCGCTCCACCTCCTCTCCACGTTCGTTGAAGCGGCCGGTTCCTCGCCATTGGACCTCGTGGAAATCCCAGCCCAGGATGGTGGGGAGCCCGGTGTGGGAGCTGACCCGGCCGAAGGGGGAGTAGGAACCGCCGGAGGCCTCGGCGATGACCGGGGTCCCGACGACGTGAGCCTGGAGCCACTGGATGGCCTGGTACTCGGCCGGCTGAGACTGCGCGAGATAACGGGTGCCGTCGAGGGTGGGTGAGGTGGCGAAACCGCCGGTCTTCTCCCAAAGGGCCAGGGGCGGGTAGACCAGGCCCATGAGCATCAGCGCTGCCGAGACGAGGACGAAACCGAAGCGGGCGACGCCCCGCAGCCGCTTCCAGAGGAAGAAGGCCCCGAAGCCGCTCCCCAGGGCCAGCAGGATCCAGGCCTGGTAGTAGAACTTGAAGACGGTGTTCATGCGCACGTTGAAGTAGTCGCGCAAGTAGACGAACTCCACCGCCCAGGTGAGCACCAGCCCCACGGCGATCATCAGCAGGGCCATGTCCCCGGCCACGCCGGCCCGGCCGTCGGCGATAGGATCGCCGTCCTCCGAGGGGCGACGGCGCTCCCAGATCACGGCGACGGCGGCCGAGGCGATGCCGGTCACCACCAGGAGCATCCAAGGCGAGGTGGCCTTCTCGATGAAGAGGTGGGCGATCAGCCGGGGCCAGGAGGAGGCCTCCCCAAGAAGCTGCCGCACCTCATTGGTGCCGCGAAGTTGCCCCAAAGCCTCTCTGCCCTGGGGCAAGGCCAGGGTCACCAGGGCCACGAAGCCCAGGAACAGGAAGGGACCCAGCATGAGGACGGCCCAGGAGACCACAGCTGTCTTGGTGGCGGAACGATGGTGCGTCCACAGGCTGTAGAGGGCGAAGGCTCCGGCCACGAAGAGGAAGGGACCGAACATCACCAGGAACTGGCGCAGCTTGGTGTGTACGAAGAGGGTGGGAAGGACGCCCGAGGCCTGGGACTGGAACGACAGGTAGAAGGGGAAGTAGGCGAGGAGGGCGCCGGCGGCCAGCACCAGAGGAGGAATGACCAAGCGGGTCCAGCGGACTTGACCGCTGTCTCGCAATCCGATCCAGGTGGCGCCGGCGAAGAGCACCAGGTAAATGGGCCAGTCCCAGGTGTTGAGGAAGCCGAGGCTGCCGATGGCCAGAGCGGCCACAACCAGGAACTGGCGATGCTGGCCCAGGATGGGGCGGGCGCGTAGGCGGAGGGCCCACTCGACGCTGATGGCGATGGCCAGGAGGACGAAGGGGAGGGCCAGGACGTGGGGGTGCATGTCTCCCAGCAGGAAACTGAAGAAGGGGAACTCGTCAATCACCTCGATGGGGTCGCCCAGGGGGGAGCGGTCGTTGATGACGCGGGAGGCCCGCCACCACCAGAGATACCGGTCGGGCAGCCAGGGCCCGGGGACAGGTGCCTCCAGGAGGTCCTTGATGTCCAGCCAACGCCAGAAGGCGGCTGATCCCAGGCCGCGGGAGTGTAGCACCTCTAGGAACCCGGCCAGGTTCCCCATGACGGCCAAGGCCATGGCGGCCAGGCCCCCGAAGAAGGTGGGAGCGGGCCGGTCCGACCTCTCTTTCCCCGAGAGGCTGACCAGGCCGCGGACGATGGCGAAGGCCCCGGTGACGGTGAGGGCGAAGAGGGTGGCGATTCCCAGGTTGAAGGCCGTACCCGCCCCCACCGCCGCCAGCCGGGCCAGGGCGGCCATCAGGAGATAGCCGAGGTAGTAGTAGCTGATGGCGTAGCCGGAGAGCCAGGGGTCGTGAGGGGGGACGGACCCCCCGCGAAGGATGGCATTGAGGAAGGCGAACTCCATCGGCTTCTCGGTGCCCTCGATCCGCGGGTTGTAGGCCCGTACCACCACCGCCGCCAGGAAGGCCACGATGAAAACGACCTCCACCGCCAGAGCCGCCCGTCGCTCCCCGACCTTCAAGCGGGGCCTGCCCCCGATCCCCCAGCCGACCGCGAACACCAGGGCCAGGCAGAAGAGCCAGGACACCGCCGAGACGTCCAGGACCTGGAGCACCCCCAGGATCCACAGCAAGTAGGCCCCCAGGATGAGGCCCAGGGGGCGGGCGAAGGCGTAGCCGGCCCCGGGGAGGCGGCGGAAAAGCCGGCGAGCCAGGGGCAACCCGGCCAGCCCCGCCAGCTCCAGGACCAGCAGCCAGCGGAGGGCGGCGAGGACGTCAGTCAAGGGGCGGCTCCTGGCTCGACGATGCGTTGGGGGTTAAGGGCGCCAGCCAGGGACGGCGGCGCGAGTCCCCAACGGCGTGGTTCAGGAGGGCGTCGGCTTCCTCGGGCGAGGCGCAATTGGTGCTCAGGAAGAGGCCCTCCGGCTGCAGCTTGGTCAGGAGGATCTCCACTTCCCAGGGCTCGCAGGATAGGCAGAGGCTCTTGCCTTTGGCCTGCACCCGGTGCAGGAGAGGCAGCCAACGGCTCATGGGAGGGGCGCCGGCCCCTGGGACCCACTGGATGGCGTCCAGGCCGGGTAGGGACAGGAGGGAATCCAGGTGACGGGCGGCGCCGGGCCCATCCAGATGGTAGACGGTGCGCTGGACCAGGCGGGTCTGCTCCTCGATGAAGGGGAGGAAGAAGCGGTCGAACATCGCCTCCGAGATCATGATGGAGAAGTCGGTCTGCAAGTCGGTGGCGGGCAACTCCGACCAGGGGCCCATCCAGAGCACGTGCCCGCCCACCTGTTGCTGTATGACCCCGGTGCAGGCCTGCCAGCAGCGGAACCAGGCCCGGTTCATCTCCGGCATGATGGCGAGGACTTCCTCGGGATGATCTATCAGGTCCACGGCCAGGCGATCGCTGCCCCGCAAGCGGGCCAAGATCTCCCCCGGGCCGTTGAGGTCGGGAAGGCAGACGCGGGCCCGGCCGGGGGCGTACTGGGCGCCGGCGGCTAAGAGGGCTTGGGCGCGACGCCACCACTCATTCTCGGGGTCGAAGGCGAAGGCCGGGCGGGTGGCCCAGTCCTCGATCACCGACTCCGTCCAGGTGGTTTCGGTGTTGATCAGGCGTAAAGGCGCCCCCAGGAAGGCGGCGAGGATGGCCACCATGCGGCCGGAGACGGGATGGAGGGTGGGGAAGGCGTCGCCGGCGTAGTAAGTGTTGGCCAGCCCGGCCTGCTCCCGCTCCATCACCCGGTCCGGGTCCGTCCAATAGTCGAGCAGTTGGCCGGGGGGGACGACGACGCCAGGCAGGGCGGCCTTGGGGGCGGTGATGCTGATGGGGACTCGGTCCACCATCTCCCCTTGCCACCAGGCCTCGTAACGCCGCTGGATCAGGGGCCAGTCGGGCAGGTTCTCGATGGTGGTCGTCTCCAACGTGGACCTCCGAGGTAAGTGAGTGGAGAGAGGAGCGAATGTCCAGGACCCCGTCCGTGTCTGGACCAGATTGCCGTGGTGGGAATCAATCCCGAGGCCGGTTCTCCACCGGTGCTGTGCATAACTCCCGGTAAACCTGTGGATAAATCGTCAAGCTATCCACATAAGCCGTCAATCGGCGCTATCGGTGCCGGTGGCCGCGACCCTTTTCCCCCTGAAGCTATTCCTCCAGCCGGAGCCAGGCCATGGGCTCCAGCCGGGGCGGGTGCAGAATATCCCGTGATTCTGGGCACATGCGCCGTCTTTGGCAAGCCGACCTGGCATCCGCCGGTGAGGGGAAATAGGCAGGTAAGCGCAGCGCCCGCCGCGGTGGAGGCTCACGCCAAGGCGCAAAGGGTAGCACCCGCGATTAGGCCACACTTGACAGGCCGGCTAAGCTGAGTACAATCCCCTATGGATAATGAATAGCAATAGAGAGCTAGAGGCCATTACCGAGCGATTGGATCAGCTTCGCCTTCGGCTGCATGAGGAAGGGCACCGGGTGACTCCCCAGCGCTTGGCCATTGCCGAGGCGGTCATGCGGAGCCGAGAGCACCCCACCGCCCAGGAAGTTTTCGAGGAGGTGGGGGGGCGTTTCCCCACCATGAGCTTGGCCACCGTCTACAAGACCCTGGGCCTCCTGGAAGAGATGGGAGAAGTGGTCGTGGTGGCGGGAGACCGCGATCGGGCCCACTACGATAGTGTGGTTGAGCCGGCTCACCTGCACCTGGTCTGCACCGCTTGCGGGGCGATCGAGGACCTGGAGGCGCCCCCCTTGGAGAAGTGTCTTCGCCCGGCGCGGGAGTCCGGCTGGAAGGTTGGGCAATGGCGCCTGGAGCTGTTAGGCACCTGCGCCCGGTGCGCCGGGCGATAGAGAGCGACTTTCGCGCCGGAAGGCGCGTTGTCGGCGGGAGGGTGTACGTCCCCACCCGCGACGATATCGAAAGCAGTTATGTCAGGAGGACAGTCATGGAAACCGAAGCCGCCAACACACCCGCCGTATCCCTTCCGCGTTTGAACGAGCCCGCCCCCGAGTTCAGTGCCGTTACCACTCAGGGCCCCATCAAGCTATCGGACTACAAAGGCAAGTGGGTGATCCTCTTCTCCCACCCCGCCGACTTCACCCCGGTCTGCACCACCGAGTTCGTGGCCTTCAGCCGGCTGATCTCGGAGTTCGAGAAGCGCAACACCCAGATTATCGGGCTCAGCATTGACAGCAACTACAGCCACATCGCCTGGGTCCGCAACATCGAGCAGATCTTCGGGGTCAAGGTTCCCTTCCCGGTGATCGCCGACATTGACATGAAGGTGGCCTCTCTCTACGGCATGGTCCACCCCGGCGCCAGCAGCACCCAGGCCGTCCGCACCGTCTTCTACATTGACGACAAGGGCCTGATGCGGGCCATGCTCTACTACCCCCTGAACGCCGGGCGGAACTTCGACGAGATAGTCCGTCTGCTGGACGCGCTGCAGACCGCCGACCGTGAGGACGTGGCCCTACCGGCGAACTGGCGTCCGGGGGAGAAGGTGGTGGTACCCCCGCCGCAGACCGTCGCTGCCGCCGAGGAGCGGGTCAAGGCCGGATACGAGTGCAAGGACTGGTACCTCTGTATGCGCGATCTCTAGGCGCGGTAGCGTTGGAGGAAGGGCCCACCGCGTGGTGGGCCCTTCGGTATTCCTCCCCGATCCTGGTCGGTGGATGAAAAGAGCCGCTTCACCGACAAGCTCTGGCCTGTTTCCCAACCAGTACGCTCAGCGCCCGGCTGCCGCCTGACTCGAACCAGGACTCCTTCGCCCCTTTCGCACCGTTCGCGACCAGAAAAAACCGCGCCTCGATGCCCCGGTTCCGCTTGACAGTTGCTCTTCGCCTGAGTAAACAGGGCTAGGCCCGGTCGTCACCCGGCCGGGCCGTGTTTGGGTGGCTCACCGTCAGTATCGCCGTCAGACCGCATCTTGG
>JBBQIE010000074.1:0-7920 GCA_038324625.1 Anaerolineae bacterium
TGGCGTTCTTGATCTGGAGCAGTGGTGTGGCCATGTCTACCCCGCTTTCAT
Source organism: Anaerolineae bacterium (assembly GCA_038324625.1). GTDB lineage: Bacteria > Chloroflexota > Anaerolineae > DRVO01 > DRVO01 > JBBQIE01. Next base: position 52 of record JBBQIE010000074.1, read on the forward strand.
GGTGGCGTACTCAGGACAGGCCACGAAATGATCCTCCCCTACCGGCAGGAGCGGCGGCTTCTCGATCCGGCATTGCTGGTTGCAGGAGGCACAGCGATACTGAAAGGCACAGCCGGGCGGTGGGTTACGCAGGTCGTGGGTCAGGCCCTCGGTCACTTTCAGGGGCTTGCGCACCTCGATGGTGGGGATAGATTCGATGAGCAGCCGCGTGTATGGATGCCGCGGGTGCGCGAAAACCTCCGCCACCGGGCCGATCTCCACCAGGTTGCCAGCATACATCACCGCCACTCGGTTCACCATCTGCGCCTGCAACCCCATATCGTGCCCGATCATCAGCATGGAGACCCCCAGCCTCTCTTTGACGTCCAACAGGGTCTGGGCCACCACTCGCTGCACCACCACGTCCAGGGCGCTGGTGGGCTCGTCGGCAATAATGACGTCGGGGTTGAGGGCGATGGCCATGGCGATGCAGACCCGCTGCTTCATGCCGCCGCTGAGCTCATGAGGGAAGAGGTCGTACACTCGCGCCGGCAGGCCGACATCGTCCAGAAGCTCGATGATGCGCTGACGCAGCGCGGTACCGTCGAGACGCTCGTGGGCGAGAATGGCGTCTCCGATCTGCTCCTTCACCTTGGTCACCGGGTTGAGGGAGTTCATGGCTCCCTGCGGCACCAGGGAGAGATCGCGCCAACGAATGGCCCGGAGCTCCGCCTCACTGATGCCGACGAGGTTACGCCCGTTGAGCTTCACCTCGCCGCCCACGATCTTGCCGGGTGGCTGCACCATCTGCAGCACTGCCATGGCCACGGTGGTCTTGCCGCAGCCCGACTCCCCCACCAGTCCGACGATCTCGCCTCGGCGGAGGTAGAACGTTACGCCGTCGGCGGCGATGACCGGCCCCCGATCGGTCAGGTAGTGAACGCTGAGATTGTTGACTTCCAGGACCTTGGGATTCTTCATGGTCTCGTTCATCCGGCCGCCACCCCTCGCAGGCGCGGGTTGGCGATCTCGTCCAGCCCGATAGTGGTCAGGAAGAAACCGATGAAGATGGTCACCAGAATGAGGATGGGCGGGAGCCACCACCATACCATGCCCCGCAGCAAGGCCGAGGCGGTAGTGGCGTAGTTGATGATCATGCCCAGGGACGGCACTCGGGTGGGGCCCAGCCCCAGCACCTCCAGCCCCGTGGCCCCCATGATGGCCCCTGAGACCCCCCCGGTGAAGCTGGCCGCCAGCCAGGGGAGCATGTTGGGCAGCATCTCCACGAACATGATCTCCAGGCCGGACGCCCCCGAGAGCATGGCCATGCGTACATAGCCGCGCTCGCGGAGGGTCAGCACCTGGGAGCGCACCACCCGTGTCGGCCCGGGCCAGGCGAACATGGCCAGAAAGAGGGCCATGGTGGTGGTATCAACCATTCTGACATAGGCGGCGATGACCACCAGCACCGCTATCGAGGGGATGGTGATGACCGAGTCGCTGACGGTGCGGATGATATTGTCCACCCGACCCCCGAAATAGCCGGCCAGCGAGCCCAGCATCAGTCCCACCCCCAAACCGATGCCGGAGGCTATGAATCCCACTCTCAGTGAAGAGGGGGTGCCGACGATGAGCTGAGCCAACATGTCGCGCCCCATGTTCTCCGTGCCCAGAGGATGCTCGGGGGTGCCGCCCTCGGCCCACATGGGGGGCAGGTTGGGCGGAGAGGAGCCCACGAAGGCCAGGTCGGTATCCCAGAATAGGGGCCCGAGGAGGCCGAAGAGGATGATCACCAGAATCACCCCGAGGCCCAGTGCCAGTTTATTGTTGACCCAGGATAGATTCAAGCGATCGCTGACTCGAACCACGGCGGGCGGGGTCGAGGGCGACCCGGGGGTCCCGGGGGAAGCGAGAGGGCTTTCTACAGCCATGCGGCGTGCCACCTTTCCATGAGCGTGCCGATGCTCACCGCTACCATGCTAGGCCTGGGCCTGTCGGTAGGTGATTCGCGGATCAATCAGAGGGTAGGCCAGGTCCAATATGAACACGCTGGTGGCGGTGATCATGATCATCAGGTTAGTGATGGTCTGCATCACGGAGTAGTCCTGGGTGATGATAGCCTGGTATAGGGTGTAGCCGGTGCCGGGGTAGGCAAAGATGAACTCCACCAACATCGAGCCGCCGATCAACCCGGACAGGCCCAGGGCCAAAGCGGTTATGGCCGGCAGGATGGCGTTGCGGACCCCATAGCGGAAGAAGATGCGCGATGGGCTCAGGCCTTTGGCTTGGGCCAGGATGAAGTAGTCCTCGTTGTTGACGCTTATCATGAGGCCACGCATGCCCAGGGCCCAGCCGCCCATCGAGGTGAGCACGATGGAGACCAGGGGCAGGATGCTGTGCCGCACCACGCTGACAATGAAGGGCCAGTTCAGGCCGGGGTCGGTGTTCCAGTCGTATCCGCCGGTGGCCGGCAGCCAATGGAACTCGAAGGCGATGAGATAGATGAGGAGAATACCGAACATGAAGTACGGTATCGAGGTGAAGGTCAAGCTCAGCGGCAGGATGCGTTGCAGCCAACGAGGGGTCCTGCGCCACCCCATCAAGGCCCCGATGGTGATACCGAGGCCGAAAGATAGAGCCGTGGCGGTGGCGATAAGCCCCATGGTCCAAGGCAAGGCCGGCCTGACCATGTCCCAAGCGGTGCTGGGAAAGCGGGCCAGGGAATAGCCGAAGTCGAAGCGAAGCAAGTTCCTGAGATAGCGCACGTACTGGACGGACACGGGGGCGTTCAGGCCGAAGCGCTCCTTCCAGCCCTCGATCATCTGATCGGCATTCTCGACTCGACCCTGGACCTGCATCATGCGAGTGACCTGGGCGGTCACCGGGTCGCCGGGAGCCAGGCGGGGGATGAAGAAGATGGCGCTGGCTCCGATCCAGATGGTCAGGACATACATGAGGAATCGCGTGAGGACGTATCGTTTTGTCAGGCCACCCATCGTGCCTTGTTATCTCCCCTGGGGATCCTAGAAGCGGCAAGCCCCGCGGATTGATCAGACTGCCGAAGCTTAACCGCTTCGGCAGTCTGACTTGGTCTGTCTCGGCTAAGGGATTGCTACCCGGCCGGCTCGATCTCGGGCAGCATGTTGATGAAGCTAGAGCACCAGAGCACCGGCCACTCGTAGTAGTTGTCCACCGTCGGGTAGTTCTTCCAGTAGGTGTAGTTCCACGGAATCAACTTGCGCGACTGGGCCATAGGGATGACCGGCAGCTCGTCGTAGAGGATGTCCAGGGCCTGCTTAGTCAGGTCTAAGTACTCCGGATCGTCGGTGCCCATGGTGCCGAGCTTGACGACAATGTCGGTATACTCTTTGTTGACGTAGCGATACTGGTTCCGCATCTCGGCGAAGCCGGAGCGCTCACCAATGGGAGCAGCATCGTAGCCGGCCATGGTCCGCAGGGTGCTGTAGGGCTCAGCGATGGAGCCGCAAGTCTGCCAACCGCTCATGGCTTCGTAGTTGCCGAAGCTGGCATTATCGCCCCAGGTCTGGCCGGTCAGTTTCACCTTGAGGCCGTTGATGCCGAAGCGCTGCAGTTGCTCGGAGTAGACGTCGGCGATGCGCTCCAGCTCGGAGAAGGCCTCATGCACCTGGATCTCCAGGCCGAGGGCCTTCCCGTCCTTCTCCCAGTAGTCGCCGGTCTTGGTGTAGCCCTTCTCCTCCAGGATGGCCGTTGCCGCTTCCAGATTAGGCGCGGCGAACTTAGCCTGGGTCTCCTCGGGGATCAGGTCCGTGTACCGCTGCATGGAGGGGTAGAGCGGCCAGAAGTAAGAGCCGGGAATGGTCGAGCCCTCGTAAGCAATGGCGATGATCTGGGGACGATCCATCACGTAGCTGAGCACCCAGCGCATGTCCTTGTCGTCCCAGGGGGGAACGGCATTGTTGAGGGATAGGGTGCGGGAACAAGGATCGGGCCAGACGTAGGGAAGCTCCGGCCGGAAGGGCTTCCAATTCGGGTTCCGGGCGATCAGCGCCATGAAGGAGCTGACGGTGATGTCCTGCAGGCCGTCGAAACCGTTGTCAGCGGCGGTGGCCACCCGCACTTCCTCGGTGCCGACGAAGGAGTAGACTACCTTCTTCGGTGCCGGCAGCTTGCGGAAGCCGATCTTGGCCGCCCACCAGTTGTCGTTACGGACCCAGATGGCCTCGTTGGTGGTCACCTTGTAGAGCATGTAGGGGCCGGTTCCCAGGGGCAAGCCGGCGGCGATATCGAAGTTCTTGAAGGTCAAGGGGTCTTCGACGTTCTCCCAGATGTGCTTGGGGACGAACCAGTCGTAGCCGCAGATGGCCCGGAAGCGATCCATGGCGAAGCGGGGATTGGGTTTCTTGAGGGTGAAGACGACAGTAAGGTCGTCAACCTTCTCCACCGATTCGATCCATTCCTGGTAGGTGTAGTGGGCCCCCAGGGGCTCGGTGTTCTTCTGCAACTCCACCGAGTAGACCACGTCGTCGGCGTTGAAGGCGACGCCGTCGGCCCAGGTGACACCATCCTTGAGCACCAGGGTCCAGACGGTATAGTCCTCGTTGGCAGTGATCGACTCCGCCATCCAGGGCTCGAGCTCACCGGTGACCTGGCTCAGGTAGATCAACGGATCCTTGGCCAGAGTGCCCAGGCCCCAGCCGGTGGCATTGCCGGGCACCAAGGGGTTCCAGTTGTCCCCGCTCTCGAGGCGATAGGGGTTGTCGAGGATAAGCGTCTCCTCGCGCGGGGCGTTGGCGTACTCCTCGATGGTGGCGGCTTGGTCCTCAGCGGTGGGGGCGCTGGTGGCCTCGGGGGCTGTGGTAGCTTCTGGAGCCGTGGTGGCTTCCGGAGCAGTAGTGGCCTCCGGCGCGACGGTGGCTTCCGGGGCCGTGGTGGCCGGTGGGGCGGTAGTGGCGGCCGGGGCCGCTCCTCCGCAGGCGGCCAGCACAGCGGCGGCCCCGATTCCGGTAGTGGCGGTGAGTAGGCCGCGCCGAGTGATTCCATGGTCGAGTGTTGACATCTTACCCTCCCTCTCTAGAGTGCCCTGATCCGACGGTTGCCACAACGGCCTAGATTGCCGGATATGTTGACTCAGATGCGGAGCGGATGGGACGCCATGACCGGCCGCGATGTAAGCTGCGGCGCCAAGACCCGAGCGCACTGGCCCGAATCGCCATCATCAATTCTTACTGCAATTCTTGTCTGGAAATAGTATACTGGCCTACTGGGGGTCTGTCAATGGGATTTCGAGCTTTGGTTGTGTCCGAAGTTGGGGGCCGATTCCGGTCGCCAGGATCAGCGCCAAGCCCGCCAATGCTGAGAACCTCATGCCTCCGTGGGGCATGTTCGGGCTCATGACGAAATCCGTAGGGGCGAATCTTGTATTCGCCCTCGGTAGCCGGGCGAACACGAGGTTCGCCCCTACTGAGCCCCTCGACGCCCTTGAGACGACCAGGAGCGAACGCTGAACGGACCTTTGCTGGCCACCAAACTGCGCCCCCCGCCACCCGGCCGCAGCCATGTGGAGCGGCCCCGTCTCCGGGAAGCCCTGGACCGGGCCCTTGACGGCCCCACGCGGTTGATCCTGGTGTCGGCGACCGCCGGTTACGGGAAGACCAGCCTGGTGACCTCCTGGGTGCGGAGCCTGGCCAGGAAGGCCTGGCTCTCCCTGGATGAGGCCGACGACGATCCGGCGCGGTTCCTGACCTACCTGATCGCCGCCCTGCGGGGGGTCGAGCCCGATTTGGGCCAGGGCGCCGAGAGCCTGGTGCGAGACTCGCAGCCGCGGCCGATGGCGGCCCTGGGCGAGCTGATCAACGATCTGGCCGACCTGGACGAGGACCTGGTGCTGGTGCTGGACGACTACCACGTCATTCGGAGCCCCGAGGTCCACGAAGCCCTCGGCTACTTGGTCGAGCACCAGCCCGCCCACCTGCGACTGGTGATCCTCAGCCGGGAGGATCCCCCGCTTCCCCTCCCCCGAATGCGCGCCCGGGGCCAGCTGATCGAGCTGCGAGCCCACGACCTTCGCTTCGACCCCGAGGAGGCGGGCGCTTTTATGGGCGGCGCCCACGGCCTCGACCTCGGCCCGGAGATGATGGCCGTCCTCGCCTCTCGCACCGAGGGCTGGGCGGCCGGGATGCAGCTGGCCGCCCTGGCCCTGCGGTCGTTGACGCCGGACGCCCGGCAGGCCTTCCTACAGGAGTTCGGCGGCGGCCACCGCTACATCATAGATTACCTGCTGGAGGAGGTCCTCCGGCGCCAGCCCGATGCCGTCCGCATCTTCATCGAACGCACCAGCCTCCTCCCGCGGCTGAGCGCCGGGCTGGCCGCTGCCGTCAGCGGACGCCCCCTGACGGAATGCCAGTCCACCCTGCGCTACCTGGAACAGGCCAATCTCTTCCTCGTCCCTCTGGATGAGACCCGCGGCTGGTATCGCTACCATCGGCTGTTCGCCGACGCCGTTCGCTCGGGCCTCTCGCGCGAGGACGAGACCGAAGTGCATCGAGCCGCCGGGGAGTGGTTCGAGAGCAAAGGATACCACGAGGAAGCGGTCGAGCAGTGGCTGGCTGCCGGTGAGCCCGGTCACGCCGGGCGGCTGATGGCGGAGGCGGCGCCCGGCCTGCTGGCGGCGGGTGAGATGTACACCTTCCTGCGCTGGAGCGACTCCTTGACCACCGAGGAACTCCTGTCCGGCACCGCCCTCGCCCCCTGGCGGGCCACCGCCCTCCTGCTCACCGGGCGCACCGAGCCGGCGGAAGAGCTGCTGGCGGCCATGGAACGGAGGGAAGAGTTCGGTAGTGGGATGGCCTCCGGGCGGCTGCTGGCCGTCCGCGCCTGGCAGGCGGTGATAGCCGGCCGACCGGAGGCCCTGGAGTTGTCCCGCCGAGCCTTGCCCCTCCTGACCGAGAAAGACGTCCTTCTGCGGGTCCTGGCCCTCCTGGCCCAGGGCTCCGCCGAGCTCTGGACCGGGGACCTCACCGCCTCCACCCGCGCCTTCCGCCAAGCCTCCGAGCCCAACCAGTCGGAGGGATTGCACTTCGCTCGCCTAGGAGCCCTGGCCAACCTGGCCTTCAACCTGATGGACTCTGGACGTCTTCGGGAAGCGGAGCGGCTGTGCCGCCGGGCCATGGAGGGGGGCGTGGATCGCCAAGGACGGCCCCTTCCCCTCTTGGGGATCGTCTACGTGCCCCTAGCGGTGGTCCTGCTCCAGCAGAACCAGTTGGACCAGGCCGAACTCTATGCCCGCCGGGGGCTGGAGTTGAGCCGCCGGCTGCTCTCCCCGGCCATGCTCGGGGGAGACGCGGAGCAGACCCTCGCCCTCATCGCCCTGGACCGCGGTGACTTGCCGGGAGCGCTGGCCATCACCGAGGAGACCCGCCTTTTCGGGGAGGAGCACTCGGTGGCCTTCCTGGCCTACAAGATGGCCCTACTCGAGGTCTACCTCCGCCTCTCCTCCGGCGATATCGTGGGTGGCGAGCGCCTCCTGGAGCGGGCCTCCCTTCACATTAGCGCCGGCATACCGGGGGCTTCCCGGTCCTTCTCCTTGGGCCGCGCCCGGCTGCTCCTGGCCCAAGAGAGGCCCGAAGAGGCCGCCGGCATCCTGGAGGGCCTGGCGCGGGGGGACCGGGAGATGGGGGCCCTCGGCCGCCTGGTAGGAGTACTGGTCCTGCTGGCCAAGGCCCGATCCGCCCTGGGCGATGAGACGGGGGCGGTGGAGGCCACGAGCGAAGCGGTGTCCCTAGCGGCGCCGGAGGGTTTCTCCCGCCCCTTCCTGCGAAACGGCCCGGAGGTGGCTCGGCTTCTCTCTCGCGCCCGCCCGACCGCGCCGGAGTTTGTGAACGATGCCCTCCAGTTCTTTCGAGAGCCTCG
>JBBQIE010000075.1:0-7876 GCA_038324625.1 Anaerolineae bacterium
CCCTTACCAGCAGCGCCCGCGCCCCAGTCGTGCCTATGTCCACCCCCAGCAGATAGGGCATCCTTCCCTGACCTCCTTCTATACTCAAAGGCAGCGACGCTCTCGTAGGGGCGAATCTTGTATTCGCCCGCCCCAAAGTACAGGGCGAACACGAGGTTCGCCCCTACGAGAGCGGCCGCGACCGTCATCGTGGGCATCCTAGACCCGCCCCCGATCCGCGTCAACGGTTTGGCGTCCGGCTCCCGCCCTTTCGCTCCGCCAGCCAGACCGGCAGGTAGCACAGACCCACGCCGAGCATGGCGGCGATGAGGAGAATCATCGCCCGCCCCGTGCTGGAAGACTCGGCCACCCGTCCCACCAGAGGCTGGAAGATCAGGTTCCCCCCGGCAGCGGCCATACTGAGGATGCCGGTCACCGCCCCGATCTGCCGCGAGTATCGCCGGTTGGCATAGACCATGATGTTGGGGTAGATGCCCCCGGCGGCCAGGCCGGCCAGGCCCGCCCATAGATAGGCCTGCATGGGAGTGGTGGCGATCAGCATCCCCGCCACCCCGACGGCGGATACCCCTCCGCTGACGATCACCACCGCCGGCAAGCTGTAGCGCGCCACTACCAGGCCCTGGAACAACCGGCCCACCAGGATGGCCCCCCAGTAGACCGACAGCGCCGTCCCGGCTTGTATGGAAGACACCTGGAAACGGCTATCCATGAACAGCACCGTCCAGGAGTTGACGCCTCCCTCGCCGGCGACGTAGAAGAGCAAAGCCAGGGCACTCAACACCACCAACGGCTGACGGACCAGCCGACCGATGGGCTGCTGTACCTCGCCCAAATGGCTGGTGCTGGGGGCCGCGGGCATGCGGGAAAGTAACCCCAAGATCACCAGCGCCGCCGGCACCAAGGCAACAGCCCAGAATGCCGATCGCCAGTCAAGCCCGGCTTGCAGCCAGGCCCCGGCGAAGAGGGGCGCCGCCAGAGCCCCCACCCCGTAGCCGACGTGGACCACGTTCATCAGGGTGGCTCCCCCGCCGATCTGAGTGGGCAGGACGTTCAGGCCGGTCTCGATGAACCCGGAGCCCAGGCCCATCAGCAGATAGGCCGCCAGCAGCCACTCATACCTCGGCGCCAAGCCGCAGGCAGCTAAGGAAACTGCCACGCCCAGCCAAGCACCCAACAGCGCCGGCCTCAGCCCGATCCGATCCACCAGGAATCCGCTCAACAGGCAACCGCTGGTGAAGCCCACGGAACCAGCCGCCAGGAGCAGGCCAACCGCCGTCTCCCGTATCCCAAAGTCCCGCATGATTTCCGGCAGCACCGGCCCCAGGAGGGTAAGCGCCAGCCCATGCCCCATCATTCCCAGGATGGCCAGCACTGCCAGACGACGGGCCGACCACGGGGCCCTCTCAGTCACAACCGCCACTTCCTCGGCCATCGGCTCCTTAAGTGACACGGACTAGCCTCAACCACCGGCGCCGATGCCCCTCATCCAGGTGAAGGCCATCCGAGGGCTGCCATCGCCCTCCAGGATAGCATACCAGCGCATGGGCTGGGCGGCATCGTACCAGGCCACGGTGCTGAAATCGAGGTTGAAGGCGAACACCGCCTGGAGCCAGGGCCAGCGCTGGTCCGATTGCAGCACCAGCTGCTGGTAGTAGTAGGCCTGCTCCCACTCCGACACCAGGTATAGGTCGTGGTCGCCCATGCTCCACCCCGAGGGGATGGGCCAACCCACCTCCGTGGCCCAGATGGGGGTGGCCTCGTCGCCGAACTGGAGCATGACCTGGCGCTGCTCCTCCAAGCGGGTGACGGACAGGCCGTAGGGGTGGCCCTGGAAAGGAGGTAGGCCATAACCGTAGGGGTGTGAGCCGAGAGCGTCGAAGGCTCCCTTGGCCCCGGCGTCATACATGCCCCGCAGGAACTCCAGATCCCCCATGGCCGCCTCGCCACCGTCGCCGGTGGTGGCTAGGCCCCCGGTCACCACCAAGGCGCTGGGGTCCTCGGCCTTGATGGCGGCGTAGGCCACTTTCAGCATCTCGGCGTAGTAGGCGGGATCCGGGCGCTCCATGCCCCACTCGAAGTACAGGTTGGGCTCGTTGCCGATCTCGTAAGCGGCCACCCGCCCCTGATAGCGGCGAGCCACCTCCCCCAGGAACCGGCCATAGGCCTCCAGATCCTCCGGGGGGCTGGTCAAGGTGGTGTCGGGGGGTCGAGCCCAGGCCGGGGTGTCATGTATCCGCAGAAGCACTTCCAGCCCGGCCATCTCCGCCGCCTCCACCACGTTGTCCGGGTCCGTCCAGTTGAGGCCATCCGGCTCCGGCTCCACCCCGGCCCAAGAGAGGTAGTTCTTGATCCAGCCGAATCCCAGCTCCCGCACCAACCCGGCATTGCTCAGGTCGGCGATGTTGACCCCCAGCACCGCTGGAAGCCGCTTGCGGAAGGGCGTCGCCCTCGGAGGCCCTGTCACCGACTCGGGAGCCGACATGTCCCCCCAAGCGCTCGGACAATCGGCCCAGCCCGCTTGGGTGACCACCGTCCGCACCTCTAGGCTATCGAGGCTCAGGGCCAGGAGGTCGTGGCCTGCCGTCCCGGCCAGGCTGAACAGGACCTCGTCTCCAATCCATTGCAGGTTGCGCAGGGGAGCCCGCGCCTCCCACAGCCACCGGACGTTGCTCCCGTCCCGGTTAGCCAGGTAGATGCCGGGCCGGTCATCCTCGTGCCAGCCGGCAAAGGCGATCTGCTCCCCGTCTGGGGACCAGGCTGGGTAGCGGCCTTTCAACGGCCAGGCGGTCACGGCTGTCTCCTGACCATCGAGAGTGCGAACGTAGACCTGCTCCACCCCGTCGCGCACGGCGGAGTAGGCGATGGCGCCCCCATCGGGAGACCAAGCCGGCGACCGGTACACCTCCCCCGGGGCCGCCTCGGTAAGGCGGCGGACCTGGCCGCCGGACCAGTCGAGTAGATAGAGATCGCGGGAACCGTCCCGTTCGGAGACAAACACCAGGCGCGAGCCGTCCGGGGAGAAGTCCGGCTCGTAGTCGGCGGCAGGATGGCCGGTGACGTTGACCACGTTCCCCAGGGCCAGGTTCATCAGGTAGATATCGGAGTTGCCGTCCCGCCGGCTGACGAAGGCGGCCATCCGTCCACCGGGTGCCACCACTGGGTCCCAATCGGAAACCCGGTTGTCGGTGAGGTTCTGGAGTTCCCCCTGAGGGCCCACCCGGTAGATGTCGCCATCGCCGTCCATATCCGAGGCAAACAGAAACACCGCCGGACGGACTGAATCCCGAGCCGCCGCCGACCCCGCCGTCCACGCGAAGAGCAAGACGGCGCCGAGCAGCAGCCCAAGAACGACCCTACGCAACTAGGACTGACCCAGGATGCCGCCTTCGGTCATCCGCTCCAGGTCCAGGGCTTGGGCCAGTTGCTCCTCGGAGAGCAGTCCCCTCTCCAAGACTACCTGTCGAAGGCCCTTGCCGGTCCTCAGGGCCTCCTGGGCCACCTTGGCCGCCTCATGATAGCCGATGTAGGGATTGAGGGCGGTGACGATGGCCAGACTGCGCTCCGCCCAGTAGCGACACCGCCCCTCGTCGGCCTCGATCCCCAACACGCAACGCTCGGTGAAGGCGTGGATGCCGTTGGCCAGGATCTCCTGAGACAGGCACAGGTTGTAGGCCATGATAGGCATCATGACGTTCAGCTCCAACTGCCCGGCCTGGGTACACATGGCGATGGTGGTGTCGTTCCCCATCACCTGGTAGCAGACCATGTTCAGCATCTCCGCCATGACCGGGTTCACCTTGCCCGGCATGATGCTCGAGCCCGGCTGTACGGCCGGGAGGCGGATCTCGGCCAGGCCGGTCATGGGCCCGGAGGCCAGCAGCCGAAGGTCGTTGGCGATCCGGGTCAGGGTCAGCGACAGGGTGCGGAGAGCAGCCGAATAGGCAGCCACGTCCGACTGACTCTGCATGGCCTCGAAGAGGTTGCCGGCGGAGCGGAGATCGAAGCCGGTGATCCGCTCCAGTTCTCGGATCATCTCGGCGTGATAGCTCGGGTGAGCGTTGAGGCCGGTACCGGCGGCGGTGCCTCCAATCCCCAGGCGGGCCAGCCCGTCTGCCGCCTCTCGCAGCCGGTCGCCGTCACGGCTCAAGGCATCGGCATAGGCGCCGAACTCCTGACCCAGGGTGACGGGCACGGCATCCTGGAGATGGGTGCGGCCGGACTTGACCACCGACTCGAACTCCAAGGACTTGAGGCGGAAGGCGTCGGCACACCGGCTCACCGCCCCCTCCAGATCCGCGTGCAAGGCCAGCCCCGCCAGGCGGATGGCCGTGGGGATCACGTCGTTGGTGGACTGGGCCATGTTGACCTGGTCGTTGGGGTTGACCGGGCGGTACTCGCCCTTGGGCCGACCTAGGATCTCGTTGGCCCGGTTGGCGATCACCTCGTTGGCGTTCATGTTGTGGGAGGTACCGGCCCCGGCCTGGAAGACGTCCACCACGAACTCCGAGTCCCAGCGCCCGGCGACCACTTCCTCGGCCGCCGTCTCGATGGCACCCGCGAGTTCGCTGTTGAGCAGGCCCAGCCGAGCGTTGACCCGCGCCGCCGCCAGCTTGACCCAGCCTGTGGCTCGGATGAAGGCAGGCCGCTGCCGCAGACCGCTCACGGGGAAATTCTCCACCGCTCTCCGCGTCTGGGCTCCGTAGTAGGCCCCTTGCGGCACCCGCACCTCGCCCATAGAGTCCACCTCGACGCGAAACTCCCCGGACATGCTCACCTCCCGCGTGCCTGTAGAACACCGTGACCCGGAATTGTAGTGGGCGAAGCCGGGGCAGACAAACGGTGTTACCTTATATGAGGGTTCCTGATCGCGATCCGGGAGCATGGTCGAAGGGGTGAAGGCTTTGCCCGAGTTCAAGCCCAAACGTAGAATGATTGGTCGGCGGGACCCCAATGCAGCGGGAGGCGGAGTTGACCAAGAGGGCATCAAGTCAGGGAAACAGGAGCCTATCTCGGGCTCGGGCCACCAAGCGGCCCAAGCCGGCTCCAGTCATACAGTCGCGGCCCTCTCGCGCCATGCGCCTCATCCGTTGGCTGCGAACCAGCAACGTGGTCCTGGTGGTGGGCATCCTGGTGGCGGCGGCCATCCTCACCATCATGTACTTCCGCATCACCCGCGATCCATCTCAGGTCGGCACCCCCACTGCTTCTCAGCCATCTTCCAGCCTGGTTCTCCCCGCGGACGGCTTACCGGCGATGCTGCCGGGTGATGGATATGCCGAGCCAAGCTGAAGCCGGCACCACCAAGAAGGCCGCCTCCAAGCGCGGCAACCTGGTCAAGTTGTTCACGGTGGTTGCCATTTCGGTGACCGTCACCATCGTGGCGATCGTATTCCGCGAGAAGATCATGGGGATGGAGAAGCTCGGCTACCCGGGCATCTTCCTCGTCAGCCTAGTGGCCAACGCCACCGTCATCTTCCCGGCGCCGGGGCTGGCCTTCACCTTCGCCATGGGCAGCGTGTTCAATCCCCTACTGGTGGGGCTGGTAGCCGGCCTTGGAGAGGCTCTCGGCGAACTCTCCGGATACGCTGCCGGGTACGCGGGACGAGGCATGTTCTCCGAGGACCGACGCTACGCCCGCTTCGAGCGCCTCACCCGCCGCTACGGGGGCGCTGCGGTGGTGGTCCTGTCCGCCGTTCCCGCCGCCGTCTTCGACCTGGTGGGGATCGCCGCCGGGGCCATGCGCATGCCCGCCTATCGCTTCCTCTTCTACACCTGGCTGGGCAAGACGGCCAAGACGATAGTCTTCGCCTACGCCGGGGCCTACTCCGTCACCTGGTTCCTGGACCTCATCCGCTGATCCGAGCTTCAGCCCTGGCTCGTTGACACCCTCGGGTTCACTGACTAGAATCCGGCCATTGAGGCAGCCGACCCGGAGGGTCCATGCTCATCACCAAGCAACTGGTTCAGGACGAACTCGCCCAGCGGAGTGAGGAAGGGGCGGACGTCGCCGCCATCACGCCGATGGTGGAGGCCGCTGACCCCAACGACTACGCCGGCCTTGCTGAGCTTCTCACTCGCATGGAGACCCTGACCCCCGACGCCGACCTGACCGCCCGTGAGCCCTCCGACCTGGAGACCATCCGGGAGCTACGCCCGTGCGGTCCTCGCCGCTATGCCGGCGCCTTCGCCCGCGACCGCCTGCGAGACAAGCTCCATGGCGCCTGGTTGGGTCGAGTGGCCGGCTGTATGCTGGGCAAGCCCTGCGAGGGCTGGAGCCACGACCTCATCCAAGCCTACCTAGAGGCCGCCGGGGAGTATCCGCTTCGAGGTTACTTCCCCTTGATCGCCCCCTATCCCACCGCCGCTCCCGGCACCAAGCCCCGTGCCCTCAACGTCTACCGGGGTTTCATCAATGGGGCACCCAAGGACGACGACACCGACTACACCATCCTCGGGCTGCACATCCTGGAGGAGCACGGCACCAACTTCACCACCGAGGACGTGGCGGCGGAGTGGCTGGCGCATATGCCCTATCATCAGGTCTATACCGCCGAGCGGGTCGCCTACCAGAACCTGGTGAACGGCCTGCAGCCGCCGGAGACCGCCACCCACGCCAATCCCTACCGGGAATGGATCGGGGCCCAGATCCGGGCCGACATGTGGGGCTACGTCTCCCCCGGGCGCCCGGAGCTGGCCGCCACCCTCGGCTACCGCGATGCCCGCCTGTCCCACGTGAAGAACGGCATCTACGGAGAGATGTGGGCTGCCGCCTGCGTGGCCGCTGCCTTCGTCGAGGATGACCCCCGGAAGGTGATCCTGGCCGGGCTCTCGGAGATCCCGGCGCGGTGCCGATTGGCGGAAGCCCTCCAGATGACCATGAAATGGGCCAACGAGGACGACGACTGGCAGGACACCTGGGCCAAGGTGAACCGGGACTACGGCTCCTACCACGTGGTCCACACCATCAACAACGCCTGCGCCGTGGCCCTGGCCTTGCTCCATTCGGGGGGAGACTTCACTAAGGCCATCACCATCTCCGTGATGTGCGGGTGGGACACCGACTGCAACGGGGCCACTGCCGGCTCCCTCATGGGCGCCATGCTGGGGGCCGATGCCATCCCGGAGCAGTGGACTGAGCCGCTGAACGACACCCTGGAGAGTGCCGGCTACGGCTTCGGCCTCTGCCGCATCTCCGACCTGGCCGCCAGGACGTTGGACCAAGCCTCTCTCGTCTTGGCGTCCGGCCTCTGATGCCCCGAGTCCTGGTGATCGGCAGCATCAATATGGACCTGGTGATGCGGGCCGAACGCTTACCCTATGCGGGTGAAACCCTGCTCGGCGGGGAATTCACCGTGGCCCCCGGGGGCAAGGGCGCCAACCAGGCGGCCGCCGCCGCCCGCCTCGGCTGCGAGGTCCGCTTGGTGGGCGCCGTCGGAGACGACGACTATGGCCGGGCCGCCCTGGCCAACCTGGCGCGGCAAGGGGTGGACGTCTCGCGGGTGGCCCAGGCCGAGGGCATCCTCACCGGGGTGGCCATGATCGTGGTGGATCGCCAGGGGGAGAACACCATCATCGTGGCGCCCGGGGCTAACCACGCCGTGACCCCGGCGGTGCTGGAGGTGGACCGAGCCCTCTTCGACTGGGCTGAGATCGTGGTCATGCAATGCGAGATCCCGCTGGAGACGGTCGTGGCTGCCGTGGATATGGCTCGCGACGCCGAGGTGCCGGTGATCCTCAATGCCGCCCCCGCCACCTCCGACCTTCCCAGGTCCCTGCTTCAGGTTGATTATTTGGTTGTCAACGAAGAGGAGGCCGCCAGCCTCACCGATTACTTACCGGGGGACGACATCCGGCAGGCGTATGCGGCGGCGGGGAT
>JBBQIE010000076.1:0-7859 GCA_038324625.1 Anaerolineae bacterium
CGTCCGTTCTCAGCGGACCCTGACCCTCGCCGGGACCATGGTGGAGGCAGTCGTGGCCGGAAACGAGCCCGGCAGCCTCATCCGGGCGGTGGTAGTATCCACTGGGCGGGATGGAGGCTTCCTGCCGGACATGCCGGTCCTAACCGCCAGGGGATTGGTCGGTCGGGTGGTTGAGGTGGACCCCCACACCGCCCGCGTGCTCCTCCTGAACGACTCTCGAAGCGCGGTGGCGGCCCTGATCCAGAGGACCAGAGCCGGTGGCCTCGTCAAGGGACAGCTGGACGGCAGCCTCATTATGGAAGGGATCGGACGGGATGAGGACGTTCAGGTGGGGGACATCGTCCTTACCTCGGGGCTGGGAGACGTGTTCCCCAAGGGGATCGTGATCGGTCAGGTGACGGAGGTCCTGCGGAGCGACACCGCCATGTTCCAAGAGGCGGTGGTGTCGCCATCGGTGAACTTGAGCGGGCTGGAGGTGGTGCTGGTCATCACCGCTCGTGAAGCTGATGTCGCCGTGGAGTCGGCTAGTGACTGACGTCCGTGAGCACAATTGGCGGCACTTCTGGCTGGGCTTGGCCGTGGCCGGCCTGCTGGCCTCTGTCCAGGGGTCGGGATGGCTGAGGTTCGGTAGGCCCGGCATCACGCCGGACTTGGTTCTGTGCGCGGTCATCGCCTGGTCCTTTCTCAGTAGCTCGGTTGCCGGCGCCATCTGGGGCTTCGTGGGCGGGGCGGCGCTGGATGGGCTTTCAGCCGGTCCCGCCGGCGTGAACGCCATCGCCTTGGTGGTGGTAGGTGCTGTCGTGGGTGCCGCTCGGCTGGGATTATACTCCGACGACAGCCTTTGGGTGGCCCTGGCGGGGCTGATCGGAACCGCCCTGTTCTACGCGGTCAGCTTGCTGATTCTGGCGCTGAACGGATGGGGCACGGCGCTGGTTCCCACTCTGACTACCTTGGTGCTGCCGACGGCCTTGCTCGACGTGGTGTGTGTTCTCGTGCTTATGCCCGTTCTGCGACTTCTGCACCGAGCGGTCGTGGGACGAGTGGTGATGGAACAGTAGGGGCTATGTTCGACAAGACCGAGGGCGACGGGCGCATCAAGTTCAGCCGGCGGGCCATCCTCGCCGCCTTCGCGGCTCTGGGGGGACGCCTATGGATGCTTCAGGGCCGAAGCAGCCAGCGCTATCTGGCGGCTGCCGATAGCCAGAGGTTGCGGACTCTCACGGTTCCGGCGGACCGAGGGGTGATCTACGACCGGAAGGGCAGGCTGCTGGTGCGCAATCTGCCCTCGTTCAACATCATCCTCATGCGAGCCGATCTGCCCGATGACGACGTCCGCCGCCGGCAGGTCCTGGAACGAATAGCCACTCTGCTGGACGTGCCTCTGGAGGATGACGGCTCCGAGGACAACGAGAGCGTGGAGGGGGTCCTGGAGAAGGCGGCCAAGCTACCGCTCCTGGAGCCGGTAATCCTCAAGCGGGATGTGGATGCCGAGACCGCCTTCGTAGTTGAGCAGCAGCAGCTTTCCCTCCCCGGTGTCAGCGCCCAGCTCCAGCCTCGACGCGAGTATCTCTATGGGCCGTTGGTGGGGCACGTCCTCGGGTACGTGGGGCCGGTGCCCGCCGAGTCGGCCGAGGAGTATGTTTCCCGCGGCTACGCCCCGAGCGATACGGTGGGGCAGACCGGCCTCGAGCACAGCTACGAGTCCATCCTCCGCGGGCGAAACGGTGAGCGCCAGGTCGAGGTCAACGTCGAGGGCCGGCAGATGCGGGTGGTGGGCCGACCGATGGAACCGGAGCCGGGGGCCAGTCTGGTCCTGAGCCTGGACGTGGACCTGCAGCAGGCGGCGACCGAGGCCCTGGAACGGGGGATGGCCCGGAAAGAGTCGCCGGCCGGGGTGGTGGTGGCCCTGGACCCACGGGATGGGGCTATCCGGGCGCTGGTATCGCTGCCAAGCTACGACAATAACCTATTCGCGGGGGGGATTGCCGGGGACGATCTGGCGGCCCTGTACACCGACCCGCGGTTCCCCCTGGTGAACCGAGCCATCTCCGGTGTTTATCCGCCGGGCTCGACCTTCAAGATGATCACGGCCTCCGCCGGGCTGCAAGAGGGTGTCATGGACACCAGCACCCATCGCACTTGCGCTGGGGTTATGTGGGTGCCCAGCGACGACGGCAGCCGGCGCTACCCCTTCTATTGCTTCAACCGCGGCGGGCACGGTTCCGTGAACGTGGTTGAGGCCCTTCGGCACTCCTGCGACATTTTCTTCTACCAGATCGGGGGTGGGTTGGAGGACTTCCGGGGTCTGGGTCAGAAGCGCCTGGCGAAGTACTGCCGGGAATACTGCCTCGGCGACTTGACTGGGGTGGATCTGCCGGGTGAGGTGGCCGGTCTGGTGCCGGACCCCACCTGGAAGCGCCTGGAGCGCCAGCAGTTGTGGGTCACCGGGGACACCTACAACTGCTCCATCGGCCAGGGCGACATACTTACCTCGCCACTGCAGATGGCCTGCGTCACCATGGCTGTGGCCAACGGAGGGACTGTCTACCAACCCCGGCTGGCCGATTACCTGCTGGACGGTGAGGGACGCGAGGTCGCCCGCTTCAAGCCTCGGGTGGTTCGCCAGCCTCCGGTGGCGGCGGAGCACCTCCAGACGGTGCGGGAGGGCATGAGAGAGGCGGTGGCCATCGGCACCGCCAGGTCCCTGGGCATCTCGGAGGTGGAAGTGGCGGGGAAGACCGGCACTGCCGAGTTCTTCGGGCCTCGTAGCCAGGAGGGGCACCTTCCCACGCATGCCTGGTTCGTGAGCTTTGCCCCCTATACGGCGCCGGAGATCGTGGTGGTGGCCATGATCGAGAATAGCGGCGAGGGCGCGTTCTATGCCGTTCCGGTGGCGGCGGAAGTGCTTAGGGCCTACTTTGGGCTCAATGCGAAGGCGGGATCCTAAGATGGCGGATATGGCGGTCAGCGCCAAGCTGCGAGGGACCATCGGGGGTCTGGTAGTGGATCTCGGTGGGACGCACGACTTCACCGAAGCCCTGGCGGCGCTGCACCTGGTACTGGAGGAGCGGGCTTCCTTTCTGAGTGGAGCGCGGGTGATCCTCGACACCGGCGATCTGCATCTGATGGTGGCGGAAGTCGAGGCGCTCCTGGATGAATGCCGCGAATCGGGGTTGCGGGTGGTGGCGCTGCGGAGCACCGATGACCGAGTGGGGTCGGTGGCGGTAGCCATGGGGTTGCCGGGTGATCCACCCAAACCGCGGGCCCCCAGCGCCTCCTCCACCGGGAAAGAAGTCACGTCGCCGGACATGGTGGATGTGCAGGGCGGCTTGGTGGTGGGCACGGTGCGGAGCGGACATGCCGTCTGGCATCCGGGGACGGTGATCGTGTTTGGTGACGTCAACCCGGGGGCGGAGATCGTCGCCGGGGGCAGTGTCGTCGTATGGGGGACACTTCGGGGCACCGTACATGCCGGGGCGGCGGGGGAGGAGGCGGCGGTGGTGTGCGCCTTGAGCCTCCAGCCCACTCAGCTTCGCATTGCCGACCAGATAGCCCGTTCTCCTGACGAGCCTCCTGCCGATCGCGGACCGGAGTTGGCCCGTAGACGAGGGACCGACATCGTGGTGGAAGGCTGGTCCGGCAACCGTAAGAAACAGCGGAAGTTCGAGGGCGATGGTGCGGGGGCGACGGTACGTCGAGTTCTGAGCAGGCTGGGCAGAGGAGCGAGAGAATGGGACGAGTCGTAACCGTCACCTCCGGCAAGGGCGGAGTGGGGAAGACCACGGCGACCGCCAACCTGGCGGCGGCTCTAGCCGCCCTGGGGCACAAGGTGGTGGCCGTGGACGCCGATATCGGCCTCAGGAACCTGGACGTGGTGTTGGGCCTGGAGAACCGCATCGTCTTTGACGTGGTGGATGCCATTGAGGGCCGATGCCGAGTGCGACAAGCGCTGATCCGAGACAAGCGGCTGCCGGAGCTCTTTCTGCTCCCGGCCTCTCAGACTCGGGACAAGGACGCCGTGGAGCCGCAGCAGATGGTGGAGATCTGCAACCAGATGCGGGAGGAGTTCGACTACATCCTGGTAGATTCCCCGGCCGGCATCGAGGGCGGCTTTCGGGTGGCCCTGGCCCCCGCCGACCAGGTCCTCATCGTGACCACTCCCGAGGTTTCGGCCGTACGGGATGCCGACCGAGTCATCGGCTTGGTGGACGCGGCCGAGAAGGGGCCGGCGCAGTTGATCATCAATCGAGTGAGGCCGGATATGATCCGCAAAGGCGACATGCTCGGCCCTGAGGACGTGGTGGAAATACTGGCGGTGAACCTGATCGGTATGGTGCCCGAGGATGAGGCGGTGGTGGTATCCACGAACCGGGGCGTGCCCCTGGTTATGGATGGGGGCCACGCTGCCGGCCGGGCATTCAACAACATCGCCTTGAGGATTAGTGGACGCGAAGTGACGATGACCGACATTCAACAAGACGACGGGTTAGTGGCTAGGTTTCTGCGTTTCGTGCGCCAAGGATGAGGAGGGAGCATGGGCTTTTTCTCTCGCATATTCGGTAGAGGGGAGCCAAGCAGCCGGGACGTGGCTAAGGATAGACTGCAACTCGTCCTAGTGCATGATCGGATTCGTATCCCGCCGAGCCAGATGGCGGCCATGAAGGACGAGCTGCTGGCGGTGGTCAGCCGCTACTTCGACGTGGACAGCGATGGTGTGGCCATCACCTTCACGCAGAGCAGTCGCATGAACCGGTTGGTGGCCGAGGTCCCGGTGTTCGGCAACCCGCGCCATTCGGCGGATAGATGAGGCCATGCTGAGGCGAGGCGGGATCGGCCGGGGTTACGACTTTCCACTTCTGCTTGCCGCCGTCCTGACCAGCGGGTTCGGATTGGCCATGGCGGCCAGCGCCGTCCGAGACTCGCCGGGACTGGAGGGCTCGGTTCAGGGACAGGCGATCTTCGTGGTGGTCGGGCTGGTCCTGGCCCTGGTAATGTCGTCTCTCGACTACCGCCTCCTCTCCGGGTCGGCGATCATCTTCTATGGGTTAGGCATCGCCAGCCTGTTGGTGGTGGCTATTCTGGGAGCGGTCCAGCACGGCGGCCAGCGCTGGATACAGATTGGGGGATATACTTTTCAGCCCTCCGAGACCATGAAGATCATTCTGATCATCGCCCTAGCTCAGTTCATGGGTGGGAGGATTGGTACCCCGTGGCGCTTTCGCTATCTCATCTTCAGCGGCTTGATTGCTCTGCCGCCGGTTCTTCTAGTGTATATGCAGCCGGATCTGGGCACGGCCCTGGTGCTGGTGGTGATTTGGGCGGTGGTTATCTTCGTGGCTGGGTTGAGCCTATGGCAGATAGGGCTTCTGGGAGTGGTCGCGGCGGCGGCTTCTCCCCTGATTTGGATGAATCTGCATGGATACATGCGGGACCGGGTTCTGGCTCTGATCCAGCCCGATCAGGATGCGGGCGCCAACATGGTTCTCCAGCAGGCCATGATTGGATTGGGCTCCGGCTCCATCTGGGGGAAGGGATATGGGGCGGGCAGCCAGACGCAGTTGCACTTCCTCCGGGTGCGTCACACCGACTTCATCTTCAGCGTCATCGGTGAGGAGTTGGGGTTTGTGGGCGCCATCCTGACTCTGGCCCTGTTGGCCTTCATCTGCTATCGCCTCTTCTCCATCGGCCAATCCGCGCCCGATGGCGTCGGTCGGCTCATCGCCTGTGGCGGGGCCACCCTGATCGCCTTCCAGACGATCGTCAACGTGGGGATGAACGTGGGCTGGCTGCCGGTGACCGGGCTGCCCCTGCCCTTCATCAGCCTAGGCGGTAGCGCCATTGTGGCCCAGTTCATGGCCGTAGGCCTGGCGGAAAGCGTGGCCATGAGGCGCCAACTCCCGATCTAGGAGCTTCCTCGTCTCCTCTCCGGAACTCAATGGCCGGTATCGCCCTCTCCGGCTTCGCGGGTGGCATCGGAATTGCATCTCCGTCTATGGGGGCGCCCACTGGTGGCGTCGCCGGCATAGAGCAAGAGGCACCCGAGTTGGGGGTAGATCATGTCCACTGAATTGGTGACGCGCGCGGAACGGCTTGCCGTGGTTGATGGGGTGACCCTGGGTGGCGTTGCCAACATCCTCATAGGGGAACAGGTGGCTAGACTACCCTTTGGACGGGCGCGGGGCAGGCTCTACGTGCTGGTGGAGCCGAT
Organism: Anaerolineae bacterium; assembly: GCA_038324625.1. Lineage (GTDB taxonomy): Bacteria > Chloroflexota > Anaerolineae > DRVO01 > DRVO01 > JBBQIE01. The sequence continues at coordinate 6,209 of JBBQIE010000076.1, forward strand.
CGGGGATCGCACCGGCTGGGAGGGTCTCTGCCGTGAGATCACCCAAGCGGTTCATGATGAGTACTACGACTCGAGCGGTACGGTCACTGCCGGGTTGCGACGGGCCCTGGAGCGGGCCAACAGTCTCCTCTGTGACATGAACGCAGCCGAGGCGAGACGAGCTCCGCGGCTTGCGGGGATCAGCGCGGTGGTTATCAAAGGCAATGCTGCCTTCATCGCCCAGACCGGTCCGGCCTTGGTGTATGTGGTCCGGGGCGAGACTACCACTCGTTACCCCGAGGACTCGCCCTGGTTGGACATGTCCCCCCGTCAGGCCATGGAAGAAGGGTACGCGCCCCCGGTGGGGCTGCGGCCAGAGCTCTCGGTGGATCTCTTCCGCACGGACCTGAAAGTGGGGGATCGGGTGGTGCTTGCCGAGAGCGTGGTTTCCTCCACTATCGAGGAGGATGAAGTCGCGGAATTGCTCGCCGACGACGACGACCCGGACACGACAGCGCGGCTTCGCGAGCTGTTTGCCGATCGGGACGTATCCCTGCTGGTGGTTCGAGCCGAAGCTCCCGAGAACGCGAGGGAGCCGGTCGGTCGCCCGCGCCGCCTGGGCCCGATCTTGGATGCCTCGGAGGCGCCCACTCCAAGCGTGCCCGTACGCATGGGTGGTGACCGGCCGGCCGATAGATCCGCTCGCGGGGCCTTCCAGTATGTGGGGGAGACAGCTGCTCGTGGAGGAGCCGCTCTCGCCGAACAGGGGAGGGCTATCTGGCGTCGTATGTTGCCGGGTTCCGATCGCACTCGGGCCGCTCGGGCGAAACGACGCCGGAGTTCCGTACTGGGGCAAGCGCCTCGGGCCGCTGGCGTTCTAACCGATGATCGGTTGGTCCTAGTAGGAATGCTGATCGGCATCGGAGTCCTGGCCCTCGCCATCTATGCCGGGGTACGCTGGCAGAGCCGCCGCATCGAGGCCAGTCGGTACGCGCAGAGCATTGAAGCAGTTCAGGCTAAGCTGAGGGAGAGCCAGGAGACCACTGACGGGGAGACGGCGCGAACTCTGCTGCGCGAGGCGGAGGTAGTCCTGGCGCGGGCTGTGGATAGTAGGCTGGCCGGTGACGAAACCAGTGAGCTGGAGCGGCAGCTGGGGGATCAACTGGACGCCGTGGACCGGGTCGTGCGTCTCTATTGGTTGCCGGTGCTGAAGGAGTTCAGCGACCCCGGCTCAGCGCCCACGGACGTCCTGATCCACGGCATAGATCTTTACAGCCTGGACACCGGCCTGGGACGGGTCTACAAGCACCTGTTCAACCCGCTCTTGGATGGCCTGCAGGACTTGGGCGTGGACGTACCCGACATCTTGCTTCGCACCGGTGACGTCCGCGATGAGGCGACTCTTGGACCTCTGGCGGGGATGACCTGGATGGCGCCCGGGCCCGGTCGGGAGTGGGGATCGCTCTTGGTGATGGACGAACAGGGACAACTCTTGGAGTACGAGCCCTCAGCGGGCATCAAGATGCTGGGGACGGGGGCACGGGCAAGCTTGCAGGAGCCCAGGTCCATAGCCGGCTTCGAGGGCCGGCTGCTGATCTTGGATGCCCGGGCCAACCAGATCCTGGTCTACGAACCGGGCTCCGGGGCCTACGAGACCGAGCCTCGGCCCTAC
>JBBQIE010000077.1:0-7843 GCA_038324625.1 Anaerolineae bacterium
CGAGCCAAGGATGCACCCACGACAAATGTCCCCGATATTTCATCAATCCCCGTCATGGCGGGGCGGCCCCTCACGGACAACGGTCCCGCTGAGGTGACGTGGGCCGGTTATTTCGACAACCTTCGTGAAGACCTTCTCTGCTTCCCAGGCAAAAGAACACCCCGGCAGAATGCCCTATGATTCGGGCATCCTGCCGGGGTCTCGGAGGGGGAAGATCATCCTCTCCCCTCATGCGTGGCTAGGTTCTACTCGGAGGGCCCTAGGCCAGGGACTCTTCCTCCGCCGCCGCCTTCCCGGCAATCCGGGCCATGGTCATGTAGATGCTGATCTTGCCGTGGGCGCGCCGGGCTCCCACGTAGCCGCCCACGCTCTCGCCGGCAGCATACAGGTGCGGGATCACCGCTTCCTGTTGGATGGAGACGGCATCACCCATGAGCTGGTCGTTCAAGGATACTACCTGTCCGGCGGTGTTCGCCCGCAGGCCACCCTGCTGGTCGTGCGCCATCATCTGCTGCTTGGCGGCAAAGAAGGGCGCCTTGGCCAAGCGATAGTAGGGGGAGGGCTTGCCGAAGTCCGGATCCGTGTTCAGATCCAGGAAGCTGTTGTAGCGCTCCACCTCGGCCACCAGGTTCTCCGCCGGTACCCCGATCATGTCCGCCAGCTCTTCGATAGTGTCGGCCATGGCGATGCGGTCCTCGGAGAGGGCCGGGGTCACCAGGGGAGTCGGGTTCTGGAAGGCTTCCTCGGTCCACTTCAGGGCGGCGGCGCCGTCGGCATCGGTGATGCCCCAGACGTTCCGTGGCCGCTCCGTCAGGTTGAGGAAGGCATCGAAGAAGGGATCCTCCGGGTAGGTGGAGGCGGCCACTTCGTTGACGAAGCGCCGGCCGTCGTTCTTGACGATCATCAGGCGACCGTAGTCGGCCACCGGCAGACCGGACCCGCCCGGAACCGTATCCAGAGTGGGCGGCTCCCAGGTCTGGTAGATGGCCGTGCCCCAACGGATGCGGAACTCGCACACGTAGGACATGTCGGTCAGGCCGGCACCCACGTTCAGGGCCGCCAGGATGCCCTCACCGGTGGTGTCCACGAAGGGCAAGCCGCCGGCGCTCAGGTCCCCATCCAACCGGGGGTCCCAGGCCATGCGCATGCGCACGTTGGACTTCCAGCCGCCGGAGGCCAGAAGGACGGCCTTGTTGGCCTTTATGGCCATGGTCTCTTCCTCGGCCTCGACCTCAACCCCGGTGACCGGGCCATCGGCCTCGGGCCGGATGATCTTGGTCATCTTGGCCATCATGATGGGGATCTCCAGCCTCTGGACCTCATTGTAGAGGACGGTCCAGGTGGAGATGCCCTTGGCGCCGGGATAGTTGTCCGACGGATCCGGCTGATGAGCGCGGCCCACCCGGTTGTTCTCGTCGGCGCCCCGGACATCCTCGCGCCAGACTACACCCAGGTCCTCGAGCCACTGGACGGTGTCGGCGCCGTTGTCCACGAAGGCGCGCAGCAACTCGGGGACGGAACGGTTGTAGCCGTATTCCATCTGATCCTCGTACTGCCAATCCGGATAGTCCTCGACTCCCAACCGCTCCTGCACGATGGTGCCGGAGAAGAGCGAGTTGCCGCCGCAGAGGATGGAATTGCCGCCGAGATAGGGGCCCTTCTCGAGGATGAGGACGTCGGCGCCGGCGTTCTTGGCCTCGATGGCGGCGCACAGCCCGGCATAGCCGGTGCCCACCACCACCACGTCGGTCTCTTGATCCCACACCTGAGCGTCCTGAGCGGCGACGTTGGTGAACATGCCGCTAGCCGCTACTCCGGCGCCGGCCATAGCCGCCGCCTTGATGAAACCCCTGCGAGAAGTACCGAACTTCTGTGCCATCGTTCCGATCTCCTTAGATCATGTGGCAATGGTGTCGCCGGCCATCACTGCTCAGGCGAATCACGCCGGCAACCCTGCCGGATCGCGTCTCGGCCGCCTTACCGCGGCGCCCCGCCGGTGCGGGCGCCAGCCACGAGGACAAACCTGGTTACCGTGGGTTGGGTACTGGAGGAAGACGGTGACGCTCCAGCCATCAATTCTATATCAACGCTGTCAGTTGTCAAAGTCTAGGTTTTGTCCTTCCCTAAGGCCACCGAGATACCCCTGGAGACCGGAAAGAGCGCCCGCCCGGCTCCCTCGTGGTATAATTGACCTAAGATGTAGCATTTCGTTAATGACAGCTAGGACATATCCGACAGCGATCGCTAGGAGTTGGCCATGAGATTCAGAACTCTGTTGATGCTCGCCGTTCTCGCCACCGTGGCTTTGGTCGCCTGCGCCCCTCGGGACCTGGGGCTGGTCACCGCCACCGCGGGGCCGGCCTTGGAGCCCACGGCGAGCCTCGTCCCCACCTTGCCTGCCCTCCCCACCTGCAACCTATCGCCGATCACGGTGCCCGTCCTCCCCGACGAGATACCGGGTTACACCGAGGTGGACCCCGCCACCGGCCTGCACATGACCGGCAATCCCCAGGTCATAGACCTGGAGTCCTATCGCCTGGAGATCACCGGCAGCGTGGAGCGTACACTCAGCCTCACCTACGATCAGTTGCGCTGTCTCCCCAAAGTCGAGGCGGGGCCCGAATTGGTCTGCCCCGGATTCTTCGTGGACGAGGCCTCCTGGTCGGGGGCCCTGATCGAGGACGTCCTGGCCCTGGCGGGAGTGAAAGAAGGCCCCAAGGAGTTACGCCTGCTGAGCGCGGACGGCTATGCCGTCACCGTCTCCCTGGAGGAGGTGGTTTCCAAGGGCGGCTTCCTGGCCTACCAGTGGGAGGATGACCCCTTGCCGGTGCTGCACGGCTTCCCGGTGCGGGCGGTGCTGCCGGGGGTTACCGGGGGTAAGTGGGTGAAGTGGCTGGTGAGCATCGAGGTCCGGCCCGTCGGGATGGCCTCGGCCACGGAGCCGCTTCCGTAGGAACCGAGTCAGCCGATGGCTGTTGGTGGTTACGGCTCCAGGCGTCTTACTCCCGGGACTCTGTCGAAGTGCCGATCGAAACTGACAATCGTGTCCGCACCCAATTGCTCCATGACCATGACATGGTGGGCATCGGCAAAGGGCAGATCCAGATCCACGTAGAGATCGAAGACGCGCCGGAAGCGCCTCTTGCCGGGCAGGATCACGCCCGGCAATGCCAGTAACGATAGAAGGGCCTCGCGTATCTTGATCTTCGGCTGGTGATAGTGGCGTTCCAGGGTGAAGACCACCTCGAAGATCACCATTTCGCTGATATGAACTTTTATCGTGCCTTCCTCAACCCGACTCAAGTAATCGGTGGCCCGCGGCGACTGCTCCGGGTGATCGGCAAGCAAGTAGCGCAAGATGATATTAGTATCTAGAAAGGCAGTCGCCATCTAGGCACCACTCCGCTCGACAGCCTCCTCGGCGATGGCCCGCTCCGCCGCCTCACGTAGCTCCTCGGCGCTCTCTGCCGGCCATGGCCCTGCGAACATGCCCCGCATCCGCTCAATGACGCTGTCGCCCGGGCGCAACCGGACCTGGCCCTCTTCCAGAACGAAGATGACCTCGTCGCCCTCCTTCACCCCTAACGCCCGCCGAACCTCGGTCGGCAGGCTGACTTGACCGTTCCCGGTCACGGCACTCGAAAGCTCTTTCATTCCGCCGACCTCCGTCACAACTCCATGCTACCATGCCATTGTAGTTTACCGGACGATCAAAGACTACTGAATGAAAGGCAGCGAGCCCGTCCCCAGACCAGACACGGCTCTCCCGGGCTAAAGCTCCCAGCCACTCCTGCCGATACCTCATCAGAGGAAAACGTATGGTTACCGCGACTCTGGTGGATGAAGAGCTCTGGGAGGCCTGTCGGGCCGGCGATGCCGGTGCTCGCGGGCGTCTGATCGAGCGGCACCTGCCTCTGGCCCACATGGTGGCCAAGAGGCATCGGGGCCTGCTCTTCGACGACTCCCTCGATCAGCCGGACCTGGCCGCCTACGGCTACCTGGGCCTGGTGGATGCGGTGGACACCTTCGACCCCGAGCGCGGCTTCGCCTTCTCCACCTACGCCGTCACCGTCATCCGCCACCGCATCTTCAAGGAGCTCCGTCGCCTCAAGCCCCCCACCTGGGGTCGAGAGGGAAACAGAAACGGGCCCGCTCTCCTCTCTGTGCTCTCCCTGGACGCCCCCCGCTCCAACGATCCCGACTCCGACCCGCTCCTGGACAGTATCGCCTGCCCGGAGCCCGGCCCGGAGGAGAGGGCGGAGAACAGCGACATGGCCGAGCAAGTCCGCCAGGCTTTGAGGGAGCTGGACCCGCGCCAGCAGAAGGTGCTCTACCTCTACTACTATCAGGAACTCAACTTCGACGATATCGGGTCCGTCTTCGGGGTGTCCAAGGCCCGAGCCGCCAAGATCCGCGATCGGGCCCTGGAGCGCTTGAGGGAAACCCTACAACAGCAACTGGCCTTGGCCTAGCCCCGGCTAGGGCGTCAGGCCACTGGGGACCCCGTTGGGGAACTCCGCTTGTATGGCCTTCTCGATCTCGGCGATGCGGTTCTCGGGGTTGGGGTGGGTGCTGAAGAACTCCGGGGGCCGATCCGGTCCCCCCGCTTTCTCCAAGATCTGCATGACCCCGATCATGGCCCGCGGATCGTATCCCGCCTCGGCCATGAAGCGCACCCCTAAGCGGTCCGACTGCAGCTCATCGTTGCGGCCGAACTTGAGGTTCACCAACTGCCCGATCATGGCCGCCACCTGAGCCGTCTGCTGGCTCCGGGGATCGTTGGGGTCGTAGGTCCCCAAGACCACCGCCCCGGTGAGGCCGTTGAGCAACTGGGTCTTGGCGATGCGCTGGGCGGAATGCCGGGCGATAACGTGGCCGATCTCGTGGCCCATGACCCCGGCCAACTGCCCCTCCGTTTGGATGAGACTATAGAGGGCCTCGGTGATGAACACCGGCCCCCCGGGTAGGGCGAAGGCATTGATGGTCTGGCGATCGGCCAGCAGGCTGCACTCGAAGCGCCAGTCCGTGTCCTTGGCTTCACTCTGCTGGATCAGCCGTTGACAGACCCGGTCCAGCTGGGCCTGGGCCTGCTGATCACTGGAGAGGCCCCCATACTCCTGGGCCATCTCCGGCGCCGCCTGCAAGCCCAGGGCGATCTCCTGCTCCTTGCTGATAGAGATGTGCTGGTTCTCTCCGGTTACCGGGTTGAAGACGCTGGAGCCGAAGTAGGATACCAGGGCGAGCAGCGCCACCACGGCGGCGACGATCAGCCTACCCCCGCTGAACTTCCTTTGGGATCTCATGTTAAGCCTCTCCCTCTACCACCAAGCGATCGCGCTCCAGCAGCTCGTATACGAAGCCGGCCAACCCCCCAAACAGCACATAGGCGGCGAGGCTGATCCAGCCTCGCAGAGACACCAGCCAGGGGAAGAAGGGCAGGAGGCCATGGAACACGATCAGGTAGAGGCCCAGGCCGAACAGCAGCCCGGCCACCGTGCTCACCAGCAGGCGCCAGCGATGCACGATGAAGGCGAGGAGTACCGTCAGCACTACCGACACGAGAAGGTGGAAAAGGATCGCGAGGATCACCTCCCCCGGCGTCAGGGAGCCCACCGTGGGGGGGACGGTCCGTCCCATCAGGGCGGAGCCCACGTAACGTAGGGCTACCCCTAGGCCACCCTGCACGGCGGTGATGCAGAGCGCCCACTGGGCAGCCAGGAAGGCCACCCCAGCGACCAGGCCGGCCAGAATCGCGGCCCGCCAGTCCATCACTTCCTGATAACGATACCTCTGTCTCATAGCACTAACCTCATACTGATCTCAGTCTAATGCGCAACCACTAACAACCAAGACACCCGCGACCAAACTCTGAAGGTCTCCAGAACATCGTTCAGATAGTCGGCCCACGTTAACTCAGCGGAGCCATTGTTCGTGAGAAGCCGCCCCGCCATGATGAACATTGACGAAATAACCAGGTCATCGCTCATCGGTGGAGGCGGCGGTCTGAAGCCCGCCGCGGACACGGCCTCTGCCGTGCCTATTGCTGAGGACCTTCGGCCAGGGGTTGGGGCCAGACAGTGACCCGAGACCGATGGGCCATGGCGGATTGACAATCCCCGGCCAGCTTGCACCCGCCGCGCAGCTTTCTTGGCCGAAGGCCATCAGCGGGCGCCTTTAGTCGCCCGCCCTCTCTCGGCCGAGAACGTGTCTGGAATATTTCCGCAACCCTCATCATGGTCGGGGCTACGGTGGCGCAAAGCCGGCCTGCGCCGGCTGAGAGTGGTCCCAGCCCGTATAGACGGGCTTCGCTCCTCGTAGCTCGGCCATTCATGGCGGAGCGGGCGTCCGGTAGCACAGTGGGTCGCTTATATGCTCAATCTTCATTATGGCCGGCCGGGCGTCCGGTCGCACAGTGGGTCGCTTATATGCTCAATCCTCATGGAGACCTTTAGGGTCTAGTCGTCATGCCCTCGCGCCTCCTCTACCCCTCCGGTCGCGGGGTGGGGAAGAAGGGCTGGCCGGCCCAGGCTCGGAAGAGGTTGGCGTAGGTCCCCAGGAAGTGCTCGATGGTGGGGATCTCCTGATCCACTTCCGACGAACAATAGCCGTCGTAGCCGTCTTCCTTCAGAAGGGAGAACAGCTCCGGGTAGGGGTAAGGCCCCACGAAGGCGTGCATGTGGACGTGGCTGATCCAGCCCCGCACCTGGCTGTAGGTGGCGGCCACCGAGCCGGCCACGATGTCCCGCGGATCGCAGTTGTAGACTAGGGCCACGTTCGGCTGGTCGGCGATCTCCACGGCGGTGCGGGAGAAGCCCCAGTAGTTGAACTGGCCATGCATCTCCAGGAGGACGTCCACCCCATAGGGCTCGGCGAACTCCCCCAGCTCCGCCAGGCTCTCCCCCACGTACTGGACGCACTCGTCCCGCGGCACCCCGGGGGGAATGTCGTTTCCAAAGACTCGGATGCGCTCCGATCCCAGGTCGGCGGCCAACTCCACGTAGCGCTTGGTGCGGTCAATCATGGCCTGGCGCTGGGCCGGGTCCGGAGACTCGAAGCGGCTGCTGGTGCCCACGCCCGCCACTTCCAGATAGGCATCCTCGAAGCGATTGCGGATGGCGCGGCGCTCCTCGGTCGTCAGCTCCAGCTCCACCCCGTGGGCGTGTCCCGCCTCGACCCTCAGCTCCACGCCGGCGAAGCCGAACGCCTTGGCATTCTTGATGATCCGGTCCAGGTCCCAGGTTCGCGCCAGGTTATAGGTGAGCAGTGCCAGTTTCATGTACCCCTCCAGGGCGGATGGTCCCGCCGATTTCCTCCGCGATCATAGAGCCGTCACCGGGCCCCGTCCAACCGATGGTGTGCGAGGCCCGCGACGGCTCCGATTCTACCGCTACGAACGAGACGGGCGGGGAGTGGTGAGGGCCGCGTGGGCCTCTTTCAACTGCTCGCGGATGGGGATGTTCTGGGGGCACTTGTCCTCGCACTCCCCGCACTCGATGCAGGCATCCGCCTGCTTGCCGGACACCCAGCGCCAGGAGGTGTAGGCCTCGATGGCCGGCTCCCAGAGGCCGTACACCCTCGCCTCGTTGTACTTGGCGAAGATGTGGGGAATGTTCACCTCTTGCGGGCAGGGCATACAGTAGCCGCAGCCGGTGCAGTAGAGCTCGGCCATCTCCTGGAGCCGCACCAGGTGCTCGTCTATCGCCTCCCGGTCCTCCGGGCTCAGGCTCACCTCGTCGGAGGTGACGGCCAGGTTCTCCTCCACGTGCTGCATGGTGCTCATGCCCGATAGGGCCACCGAGACGTTGGGGTTGGCGAGGACGAAGCGAAGGGCCAACTCCGGCAC
>JBBQIE010000078.1:0-7698 GCA_038324625.1 Anaerolineae bacterium
CCCTGCCCTCCGAACTGCCTAAGCTGATGATTGACCCCACCCGCATTCGCCAGGTCATCCTCAACTTGCTCAACAACGCCGCCCGCTTCACTAACGAGGGGTTCGTGGAGGTGGGCGCCATTGCCGGCGATCGGGACGTGCTCCTCTACGTGAGAGACTCGGGCCGGGGAATACCCTCCGACCGGCTGGAAGCCATCTTCGAGGAGTTCGAGCAGGCCGACACCTCCATACACCGAGACGAGCAGGGGGTGGGCCTGGGCCTCGCCATCTCCCGCCAACTGGTGCGGCTGCATGGAGGCAGGATCTGGGCCGAGAGCCGGGTGGGCGAAGGCAGCACCTTCTACGTCTCCCTACCCAAACCCGACCGTTCCTCCCCGGTACAGCCCTTCTACGCTCGGCGACCTTGGCCGAGCACCCCCGGCACTACCGAGGACCATCGTCCGACAGTGGCCCTGGTGCCGGATGCCGCAACCGGACGAACCCTCCAGCGCTATCTGGACGGCCGAGAGATGATCCTCACCGAGTCGGTGTCCGCCGCCGCCGGGGCCATCCGGGAGCACCACCCGGACGTGGCCCTGATAGTGGGTGACGACCCCGCCCACCTCGATCCCCATCGAGAAGCCGGCCAAGCCCTTCTCGAGGCGGTGGCACCCTTCGATCTGCCGGTGATCGTCTGCGGACTGCCTACGGAGTGGCGCGCCTCCGGGGCCCTGCCAGTGGCCGATTTTATCCTCAAGCCGGTGGGCCGGCAGCAACTGGTAGCTGCTATGAGCCGGCGGGTTCCAACACCCGGGCGAGTTCTCATCGTGGATGACGAGGCCGATATGCTTCGGCTCCTGGGTCGCATGATTCGGGAAGAATGGCCGGAGGTGGACCTGCTCACCGCCACCTCCGCCGACGAGGCCATAGCTCTCCTCGATGCTCAACCGGATATCGTGCTGCTGGACCTCTTGATGCCCCAGGGCAACGGTACCGATGTCCTAGAGGCATTGCGGGCGGACTCAGCTCAGGCCCAGGTGCCGGTGATCGTGGTGACCGCCAGAGGGGCCCAGAACGACTTGAAGGCGCTCCACCACGGGGAGATACGGATTATGCGCCACTCCAGCTTTTCCAGCACCGATGTCGCCCGTTTGGTGGACCTGATCAGCCAGGCGACTCGCCCCTACTATGGTCTGGGCTCAGCAGCCGGTCGAGACATTGTCGCAACTGCCCCGGGCGCACCGGCTTGACCAAGTAGGCGTCGGCCCCGAGAAGCCGGGCCAATTCCTGCTCCGCCAGGACCGAGCAGACCACCACCGGGATGCCTTGCAGGCTCTCGTCCCCCTTGAGGGCCCTCAGTACCTCCCAGCCGTCCACTCCCCTCATCATCAGATCCAGGATGACGGCGTCCGGCGCCAACTGCCGCAGGGCATCCAGGGCGTTGGCACTATCCCCTATCCCCACTAGTCGGTAGCCTTGGCCGCTCAGGTAGCGGGAGAAGAGCGCCATCACCGCCTCATTGTCCTCCACCAGGGCCACCAGCCGCTCCCTCGGGGGGGCCGCCAGGGAGAGGGAGAGGGTCACCGTCCCTCCGTGCCGACACAGCTCGGCCTCCGACTCCAAGGCCTCCGTTAGCGCCATCAGACGAGAGGGAATCTCCATCTCCGGGATAGGGGCCGTCCGCGGCCCTGGAGCGTCGGCCACGAACTCCATCCGCACCCGATCTCCTTGACGCTGGGCTCTGACCGTCAGGCGGCCGGCCGGCGCAAACCTCACCATCAAGGAGATGGCCGCCACCAGCAACTGCCGAATGATCCCTTCATTCCCCAATAGCTGCAGAGATCCGGCAACCTGAGGCTCCGCTATCCGGATCTCGTGGCTCTCCACTAGGGGTCGGGCCACCTCCAGGGAGCGGGCCAACTCTGCCCGCACATCGAGCACGCGCCGGTCATCGGCGATTCGGGCCAACTCGTGGCCTAGAGCATCGCTGGGGCCGGAAGCGGCGGAGAGGGGAGGCGCCGGCCTCGCCGCCAGAGCCAGAGCCATCATCTCCAGCCCTCGCCTCTGCTCCCGCTGCACCTGACGGGTGCCCAACAACAGCTCCTCCTCGATGTCGGCGGCGCTGCGGCCGAGGATGTACCGCGAATGTAGCACGTCGTAGGGCCGCCATGCCGGGTCTGACTCCGGGGTGCGGGGGTCCGGGCGCAGCTTTTCCACGGCATCGGCCAGGAGCTGCTTCAGCTCATCGGCCAGGGAGAGAGCGTCCCCCTCATCCCGGTGGCGCACGTAACGGGCCAGAGGATGGCGAAGCAGATAGGCGCGATCGTAGAGATGCGAAAGGGCATCGCGAAGCTCGATTACCAGCTCCTCTGAAGCCTGAGTCTGTTCACCCATTCAGTCGTCCCCATGTCGCATGGTAGTCGCATCCTGGTCGCCCAAGTGCGGCGAAAGATAGGCGCTATCAGTATAGTTGCAGTATACCTCCGGTCGCGCGGGGCCGCCCGGCATCGGCGATTTGGTCTCCGGTGAGAGGACCTCGAAGCCGGACAGCTAGGGGGAAACGTCTTGTTAAGGAGAGCTTTCAATGAGCGGTAAGCCCGCCAACACGGACAAGCTGGCGCTCTTCGGTGGAGAGCCTATAGCCGAGGGCTTCGAGCCCCCTCGTTGGCCCCAGCCCAATCAGGCCACCGCCCAAAGGCTGAGTGACATCTACATGACCGGGCAGTGGTCCTTCAACTCCTCGGTGGAACAGGCCTTCTCTCAGGAGTTCGCCGCTTTCCAAGACGCCAAGCACGGCATCTTCATGGTCAACGGCACCGTCACCCTCGAGTGCGCCCTGAACGCCCTCGGAGTCGGCCCCGGCGACGAGGTGATCGTCCCGGCCAACACCTGGCTGGCCACAGCCATGGCGGCGGTGTATCTGGGAGCGATCCCGGTCTTCGTGGACGTGGAGCCCACCACCCTGTGCCTGGACCCGGCGAAGTTCGAGGCCGCCATCACCTCGCGCACCCGCGCCGTGATCCCGGTGCATCTGTTCGGATCCATGGCCGATCTGGATGCCATCAAGAGGATCGCCGCTAAGCACGACATCGCCGTGGTCGAGGATTGCGCCCACGGCCACGGGGGCAAGTGGGACGGCAAGGGCGTCGGCAGCCACGGTCAGATAGGCTCCTTCAGCTTCCAGCAGTCCAAGACCTTGCCGGCCGGGGAGAGCGGCATCTGCCTAACCAACGACGACGAACTGGCGGAGCGGCTGTTCCGGCTGAAGCACATCGGCTACGCTCCCGGCCAGGCCCAAGGTATGGCCAAGGAAGGCCCTCCGACCGGACTGATCTGCCGGAACTATCGGGGCAATGAGTTCCAGGCTGCCATCCTGGAGGACGGGCTCAAGACTCTGGGGGAACGCATCCAGCGGTACAACCAAAACGCTGCCAAACTGGAGGAGATGCTGGCCGAGGCCCCGGGGGCGCGGGCCCAGAGCCGGGGTCGCCTGTCCGGCCCGCAGAACTACTACGGCTTCGGGGTGATCTTTGACGAGGAACCCATGGCCGACATCCCCATAGACCGCATCATCGAGGCGGCTCGGGCCGAGGGCCTCACCTCCATCGGGCCGCGGGGGTATGGCCCCGTCTACGAGCATATGCTCTGGAGCGTGCCCGAAGACCAATATCGCCTTGCCGATGAGGGCTGCGCCGTGGCCAAGACCATCGGCACCGACCGCCTGGCCATCCTCAGCCATCCTCATTTGGGCATGGATGCCGCTGCCATCGTGAAGATCGGAGAGACCCTGATCAAGGTAACCCGCAACGCCGGCGCCCTGCGCCAGGCCCAGTAGCCGACCGAGAGCGCCGGCGGGTCCGGAAGGACTCGCCGGCGTCCACCTGAGAGGGAAGTACTAGACTTACAGGAGGTAGGTTTGGCCCCATTGCACCCCACTCGGGGATCTGTCTTCGGCTGGATGAGGAAGTCGGCAAGAACCGAGGCCCTCTTGGGCGTGGCCCTGGCCGGGCCCTGGATCGTGCGCCTGGTGGTTCTCCACCTCTATCCCATTATTGCCGCTACCTACTACAGCTTCACCCGCTACTCCATGATAAAGTCGCCCACCTGGATCGGCCTGGGTAACTACATCGCCATGTTCACTCGGGACCGGCTCCCCATGCAGGCCCTCTACAACAGCTTCTATTACTCTATCGGGGCCGTCCCCTTGCAGTTGACCCTGGGCCTATTCCTGGCCATTCTACTGGTGCAGAACATCCGCGGGTTGTCCTTCTTCCGTTCGGTGTTCTTCATCCCCACCATCGTGCCGGCGGTGGCCAGCTCCATCCTTTGGCTTTGGTTGTTGAACTCCCGTGTCGGTCTGATCAACGAGATTCTGGTCAACATTGGGTTGCCGCGCATCCAGTGGCTGAGCTCGCCCCGGTGGATCAAGCCGGCTTTCATCCTCATGAGTCTCTGGGGCATCGGCTGGGATACGGTCATCTTCGTGGCCGGGCTGCAGAACATCCCCCGGCACCTCTACGAGGCGGCGGAGATGGACGGTGCCGGCCTATGGGCTCGCTTCCGCAACGTCACCGTACCCATGCTCTCGCCCACCATCTTCTTCAACCTGATAATGGGCATCATCGGCTCGCTGCAGATCTTCGGGCCGGCCTACGTGATTCTCAGAGGGGCCTCCCAGGGAGGGCCGCAGAACTCAGCCCTCTTCTACGTGCTCTACATCTTCCGTCAGGGCTTCCAGTACTTCGAGATGGGTTACGCCTCCGCCCTGGCGGTGTTCATATTTCTCATCATCCTGACTATGACGGCCTTGGTGTTCAAGTCCTCGGCCGTATGGGTGTACTACGAGGGTTCTCGATGAGTACTAGCGATCTGCAATACCCGACTGCGGAAGCCCAGGTGTCTTGGCGGGAACGGCTGGCCGGCAAGACCTTCACTGTCGCCGTGCAGAGGGCGGCGATCTACACCATCCTGATCTTGGCCAGTGTGGCCTTCCTCTTTCCCCTGGCCTGGATGGTCAGCACCTCCCTGAAGGTGAAGTCTCAGGTGATGGCCATGCCGCCGGTGCTGATCCCCAACCCTATCCGTTGGGCCAACTTCCCCGACGCCCTCAACGCCCCTAACTTCCCCTTCCCTCTGCTCCTCAAGAACACGCTAACCTACTGCGTCTTGGCTACTCTGGGTGTGGTCATATCCTGCCCCATAGCCGCCTACAGCTTCGCCCGGCTGCGCTGGCCCGGCCGCGACCTGGTCTTCATGGCTACCCTGGCCACCATGATGGTGCCGGGGACGGTGACCCTCATACCCACTTTCATCATTTTTCGCTATCTGGGCTGGACCGGAAGTTACCTGCCCCTGATTGTGCCTGCCTTCTTCGGGGGGGCGTTCTATATCTTCCTGTTGCGCCAGTTCTTCATGAGCATTCCCATGGAACTCAGTGAAGCGGCCATTATGGACGGCGCCTCGCACCTGACCATCATGCTTCGTATCGTGATGCCCTTGGCCAAGCCGGCCCTGGCCGCCGTGGCCCTGTTTGAGTTCTTAGCCGACTGGAACGACTTCATCCAGCCCTTGATCTACGTCACCAGTGAAAAGATGTTCACCCTTTCCCTGGGGCTCTATGCCTTTCGCGATCGTTGGGAGACGCGCTACGACTTGATGATGGCGGCGGGTCTGGTGGTCACTTTGCCGATTCTGGTCCTTTTCTTCTTCACTCAGCGAACATTCATCGAGGGAATCGCTCTCACCGGGATCAAGGGCTAGGGGCCGGTGCCGGGCGGCGGCCGGGGGAAAGGGGTGTTGCCTATATCTTGAGCCGAGTTCTCAGTGAGCTATACCGAATCCGCATGGACAGACGCGAATAGGGAGGTATACGGATGGAAAACCTGTATCTGAGTAGACGCCGTCTCTTGCAGGGCTCGAGTGCTGCCTTGGCTCTCGCTACCCTCACGGCCTGTGGGGCCGGCGGGCAGCCCGCGGCCACCCAGGCTCCGGGGACGGAGGCCACCACCGCGGGCGGCGACGCGCCCACCTCGGCCCCCGCGGGCGAGGTAGTCACCCTCAACTATTGGGTATGCTGGCCCGGTGAGTACGCCGAGCACGAGCGCAAGGCCATTCTGGACCTGTATGAGCAGAAGACGGGTGGGGCGGTGAAAATCGAGCACCTGGCCGTGCCCAGCGACGTGGCCCAGAAGCTGCTCACCGCCGTGGCCGCCGGGGAGCCGCCCGACGTGGCCACCTGCTTCGGGGCCCTCATCCCCCTGGCGGCCAAGGGCGCCTTCATCCCCATTGACGAGTACGTCGCCGCCTCCACCTACATTGATCTGGACGACCTCTACCCCGCGCCTCTGGCCGCCACCCGCTGGCAGGGCAAGCAGTACGGGTTCCCCTACAACTGCTCCTGCGAGATGATCCTGGTGAACCGAGGTCTGCTCGAGGATGCCGGGATCGAGGTGGCTGGGAGCGACAACCCCGACGAGTGGGGGCCCACCAACTGGGATGAGTTCACCGAGCTCTCCAAGCAACTGGTCAAGTTCGACGATGCCGGCAACTTGGAGGTAGCCGCCTACCTCAACTGGTACGTGCGCCACAATAGCATGTGGTTCTGCGCCAACGGCGCCACGCCCTACGATCCCGAGAGCAACACCCTCTCTCTGACCAACGACCAGTGCGCCGAGGGCTGGCAGATGGTGGCCGACTACGCTTGGGAGATCTACGGCGATGTCAGCAAGGCCGATGCCTTCCTCGAGGGTCAGGGCACCGACGCGGCCAGTCCCTTCTGCACCGGCCAGCAGACCATGATGTACGCGTGCTACTCCCAGCCCCCGAGAATCGTCGGCTGGTGCCCGGATGTGCAGCCCTGGCCCTGGAAGGTTCCCATGGGACCCATGGGAACCCACAAGATCACCATGGGCGGCGGAGACTACACCGGCATCCTCACCGGGTCCAAGCACCCAGATGAGTCCTACCAGTTCATCGAGTGGATGGTGAAGGAGGGGAACGCCCTCTGGAAGTACGATCCGCCCTGCTGCATGAGCCAGGCGGGGGCGGTCAAGCCGGAGTGGGAAGAGGTCTTCGGAGCGGAGTGGGGCCAGAAGATCGCCACCTGGTGGGAGCAGGGACTGAAGGACGCCTGTGTGGTGGAGAACTTCCCCTCATATAGCTACATGAACGACGAGTTGCAGCGGGTATTCGAATTGGTGCTGCACAAGCTGGTCACCGTGGAGGCGGGCCTGGCCGAGGTGCAGGCCAACGTAGAAGCGGACATGGCTAACTACGCCTAGGCCGAGTACCGACCGTCTCTGATCTACCCTGCCACCGGCTTGAAGGTCCAATAAGCCGGTGGCGTTGTTTTCAGCGCCGTATTTGGGCGCCCATTACCAAAGAAGGGCGCCGATACCGTTGGGGCTCTCATGCCCAAAGAGGAGACCTCCCGTCCATGAACACCCCCCATGCCCTCCCCTGGCCCAACGGATGCACCGGAGCGGTGTCGCTCAGCTTCGATGACGGCCGGGCCGACCAGCACTCTATCGCCGTTCCCATCCTCGATGAGTTCGACCTCAAGGGGACCTTTTACATAAGCCCGCGCGGCGACAACTGGCGGGAGCGCCTAACCCCCTGGAGAGAGGCCGGGCTCCGGGGTCACGAGATCGGCAACCACTCCATGAGCCACACCTGCTCCCGGGGCTACACTCCCCTGGATCGGGATTGGTCTCAGGTGAG
>JBBQIE010000079.1:0-7677 GCA_038324625.1 Anaerolineae bacterium
CCAGGCGGGGGACCACGTGGTGGTCTCCACCTCCCTCTACGGCGGCACCTTCACCCTCTTCAACAACACCCTCCGCAAGCTGGGCTTGGAGTTCGACTTCGTGCCGGTGACGGAGCCGGGGGCCTTCGCCGCCACCATCAAGCCCAACACCAAGGCCGTCTACCTGGAGACCATCGGCAACCCCGGCCTGCACGTGCCCGACTTCGCCGCCATCACCGCGGCGGCCCACCAGGCCGGGGTCCCGGTGATCGTGGACAACACCTTCGCCAGCCCCTGGCTCTGCCGTCCCTTCGAGCACGGGGCGGACGTGGTCATTCACTCGGCCACCAAGTACATTTGCGGCCACGGCACCAGCATCGGCGGCATCGTGGTGGACGGAGGCAAGTTCGACTGGGGGAACGGTCGCTTCCCCGGCCTGGCGGAACCGGACCCGAGCTACCACGGGGTGCGCTACACGGAGCGGTTCGGGCCGGCGGCCTACATCGGCAAGGCGCGGATGCAGCTGCTACGGGACCTGGGGCCGGCCCTGAGTCCCTTCAACGCTTTCCTGTTCCTGCAAGGCCTGGAAACGCTGCACCTGCGCATGCCCCGACACTGCGATAACGCCCGAGAGCTGGCGGCCTTCCTCGATCAGCATCCACGGGTAAGCTGGGTCTCTTACCCGGGCCTGGCCTCTCACCCCGGTTACGCTAACGCCGAGAGGTATTTCAGCGGCGGCTTCGGGGCCATGATCGGCTTCGGGGTGGCGGGCGGCATGGAGGGCGGGCGGCGATTCATCGAGAGGCTGCACCTGATCCGGCACGTGGCCAACCTGGGGGACGCCAAGTCCTTGGCCATCCACCCCGCCAGCACCACTCACGCTCAGATGACGCCAGAGCAGCGGGCCACGGCCGGTGTAGGTGATGATTTCATTCGGTTCTCGGTGGGGATCGAGGCGGTGGAGGACATCATCGCCGACCTGGAGCGGGCTTTGGAGTAGCCACGGAGACACGGGGACACAGAAGGGAGTCTCACGCAAAGACGCTAAGGCGCCAAGAGACACAGGACCTGACCTCATCTCCGGCACTCCTTTGCTCCATTCAGGGCAGGTTCTGAGCCCACTCCTGTCACCCTGAACGAAATGAAGGGGTCTTGCCTCGCGTGGACGAGATGCTTCATTCCGCTGAGAAGCGCTCCATTGCTCATGACGTGCCTGGTGGATACTCGTAGGGGCGAATCTTGTATTCGCCCGGCCAACGAGGGCGAACACGAGGTTCGCCCCTACGGATTACGGTCATGGGCTCCCAACATGCCTCGCACAGGCATGAGGTCCTCAGCATGACGGCTATAACTCGGTCGTTGCCTAGCTTTCGGCCAGAGCCAGGGCGGCTTCTAGGTTGGGGGCGCCCTCCATGGGGCCGAGCCTGGTGACGGCCAGGGCCCCGGCGGCGTTGGCGAAGCGGGCCGTCCGAGGTAGGTCCCAGCCGCGGAGGAGGCCCACCAGGAAGGCGGCGTCGTAGGTGTCCCCGGCGCCGGTGGGGTCCACCTCCTCCACGGCGAAGGAGGGAACGTGGGTCTCCTGGGAACCGGCGAAGATGGTGCTGCCCTCAGCGCCCTGCTTGAGGGCCACGATTCGCCCCTCGCGGGACAGGGCTCGGGCCGCCGCTAGGTCGTCATCGGCCCCGGTGATCATGCGGGCCTCGGCCCCACTGGGGAGGATGATGTCGGCCAGGTCCAGGATGGGGGCGGCCAGGCTCTGCACCTGGTCCTGGCCGATGAGTTCCGGTCTGAGGTTGGGGTCGAAGCTGACGCGGGCGCCGGCCTCCTTGGCCAGGCGGGCGGCCCGGTAGCAGGCCTCTCTGGAGGACTCGCTGAGGGCCAGGGCTGAGCCCATCACGTGGAGGAAACGGGCCCCGCTGAAGTAGGCGGGGTCCACGTCACCGGGGCCGAGGGTCCCGGCGGCGGCGTGGCCCAGGTGGAAGAGGAAGCGCCGGCTGCCGTCGCTGAAGTAGGCGACAAAGGCACAGGCGGTGGTGTGCTCTGGAGACACGCGGAGGTGGGTTAGCTCTAGGCCGTCCTGCTCCAGGCGCCGGCGCAGGCACTCCCCGAAGTCGTCCGCCCCGATGACGCCGATGAAGCCGGTGCGCGCTCCCAGACGGGCGGCGGCGTCGGCGAAGATGGCGGGGGCGCCGCTGGGGAAAGGCCCCTCGAAAGGACCGGGCCGATCGAGGGGCAGGCCCCGCCGGGGGCGCATGATCTCCACCAGGGCCTCGCCGATGGCTATGATCTCCGGTTGCGTGTGGACCTCCAAGGGAGGAACCTACCTACCCCGCCAAGCTGAACCGACTTCGGTTCGATCCCGGCCGGCTGATTCCCGCCTTGCCTCGTCGCCGCCGGGTCTTATACTGTAGCCTCTGAGGCGGGAAGGCACCGCGACGTTAGGCTCTCTCTCGAGGAAGAAGGCCACGCGGGCGCGAGCCTATCGGACTGATTCTGGGAGACATCATCATGCTTGCACGAGTGAGCCACATCCAGGGAAAGCCGGAGCGGATCGAGACGGCGATGCCGGTTCTGCAGGACGGCACCGACAGGGTGCAGCAGCTCCCCGGGTTCGAGGGAGGCTACCTCCTGGTGAACCGCGACACCGGTGAGATCGTCACCATCACTCTGTGGAAGTCCGAGGCCCACGTCCATGGCAGCGGCGACTTGGCGGTGGACATCCTCCAGCAGGCGGGCACCAAGGCGGGGGCCACCGACCCGGCAGAGGTGGAGACCTACGAGGTGCTGCTGGAAGTCTAGCCTCCGTCGCCTTCCCGCGAGCCGGCCCCCTCAGGAGGCCCGCTGACCGGTCAGGGTGCGGAAGAGGATGTATCCACCGGCGGCCAGCAGGGCCAGGGGCCAGATGTATCCGAGGACATCGGTGGCCGCCGCCAGGACCAGGGCCCCCATCACCGCCAGGACCCCGGCCGGGACCAGGGCCCACCGCATCCGGCCCTCGGGGGTGGGCACCAGGTAGAGCAGGGCGAAGGTCAGGCCCAAGCCCAGGAAGAAGATGCCCCCCACGGCCGCCTCTCCCAGAGTCTCTGAGAGGACGGCAGTCACCGCTACCGTGGTGATCACTCCGCCGGGGATGATGGCCCACCAGTTCTCTCGCCGGTTGAGGTAGACGACGATGAAGGCCAGGGCTATCCAACCGAGGAACAGCCCGCCGGTCCAGCCGCCGCTAGCCTCGGGGGCCAGGGTCTCCAGCCCGATCACCCCGGCCAGGCCAAGCAGGACCATGCCCGGGATCACCGGCCACCACTCGGCTCGGTTGCCGAAGAACACCCAGAGGAAGCCCAGCCCTCCCGCGGCGAAGAGCAAGGCCAGCACCAACTGCCAGCCCCCCACCAGAACCCCTAGGTTCTCCAGCAGGAGCAGCAGCCCCATCAGGACCAGGAAGACGCCGACGATGATGGAAGCCCGGGAACGCCTCATGCTCTCCTCCCGCTGAACGGTTCTGCGCCCGTCATCAACAACCAAGGTTACGCTGGAATCGCCGGGGCATCAAGTCGTCGGTGGCTATGTCGGCCAGACTCGTCGGTACCCCAGAAGGGGCGGGGCGGGCCGGCTTCGCGTCCCCCGCGGTATCAACCCACCGTGCTCATGATCATGTGGCGACATAGTATACGTGTATTACAGGTGTAAGGAGCAGCGAGCATGCAGAAGAAGCTCACCATCACCGTGGACGAGAGGGTCTACGAGGGGTTGCACCAGGTAGTAGGGCGAGGTCACATCAGCTGTTTCATCGAGGGGCTTGTGCGACCGCATGTGCTCCCACCCGACCTCGACGCCGCATATGCCGCGATGGCTCAAGATGAAGAGCGAGAGGCTGAGGCACAGGAATGGGTCGAGGGCCTTATGGGAGAGACCATTCCGGACGAGATAGGATTCTAGGCTGACAAGGTGAGTAGTCTCCCCTTCGCCGCCACCGCGAAGCCCAGGCGCACTGCCGTGAAGAGGGGCCTCCTTCCCACTTCGCCGACAGCATCGAGTCGAGAGGCGCCCCCGACCATCTCCGGTTCGTCTGCGCCGCCAGAAGGGTTTACAATCGGCGTTGACAACCTGAACCGGGCCGAGGGCGCGATGCCTCAACCTTTTCCCGTTTGTGCCGATTACTAGGAAAGCATGTCGTCAGGAGCTAGCTCAGTGCCTAAGCGGATGCCGCTACTGCTCGTCCTTCTCGTCGCCACCGCCCTGGTGGGGCTGACCCTCACCGCCCAGGCCCAGAGACCCAACGACCTCGTCACTTCTCTCCTGAGCGGAAACAGCGAAGGGCAGATCGCCGTTCACCCCGAGACCGGCCTGGTGCGGTTCTACAGCGCCGGACCCTCGGCCATAACCGGGCTACAGGCGGCGCCGAAGGGCCCGGCGGCTCGACCGGAGGAGGTGGGTCCGGAGTTCCTCCGCCAGTATGGGACCCTGTTCGGGGTGGGGGACGCTCAGCGAGATCTGAGCGCCCCGGAGATCGAGACCGCCGATGGGGAGCGGACCTTCCTGCGCTATCGCCAGATGCGGGACGGGGTCCCGGTCCTGGGCGGAGAGTTGGTCCTCCAGGTGGCGGGTGGGCGGGTGATATCGGCCAACGGGGAGCTGGCCCCCCTGGAGGGGCTGAACACCGATCCCAGCCTGGACGCCGCCACCGCTCAGGCCACCGCCCTAGCGGCGGTGGGCAAGGACCACCCGGGGGCTTCCTTGGAGTGTACCCCGCCGACGTTGGCCGTCTATTGGGCCCCGCTCCTGGGCCCGGGTGACGATCTGGCCCGGCTGGTGTGGCAGATGGAGGTGACCTCCCCGGGGATGCCGGAACTCCGAGAGATGGTGCTGGTGGACGCCCACCGGGGGGTAATCGCCCTGCGCTTCAACCAGGTGGACACCGCCCTGAACCGCTACATCTACAACGGCTCCTCGGGGTCCATACCCGGCACCTTGGTTCGCACCGAGGGCGGTCCGTCTACCGGCGACACCGACGCCGACAATGCCTATACCCTCATGGGCGACACCTATGGCTTCTACTGGACCCACCACGGGCGGGACAGCGTGGATGATATCGGCCTGGCCCTGAGGGCGACCGTGCATTACAGCAGCGCCACTTCCTGCCCCAACGCCTTCTGGAACGGCCACCAGACCGTCTTCTGCGACGGGCTGGTGGCCGACGACGTCATGGCCCACGAGTGGACCCACGCCGTCACCCAGTATTCGTCGGGGCTCTTCTACTACTACCAGTCCGGCGCCATCAACGAGGCCCTCTCGGACATCTGGGGCGAGTTCGTGGACCTGACCAACGGTCGGGGCAACGACGGTCCCTCGGTCCGGTGGCTCCTGGGCGAGGACCTCGCCTCCCTGCCGGTCCTCAGGAGCATGAAGAACCCGCCCGCTTACAATGACCCCGATCGGATGCTCAGCTCCCTCTGGAACTGCGACACCGGCTTCTCCGATCAGGGCGGGGTTCACACCAACTCCGGGGTGCTGAACAAGGCCGCCTACCTGATCACCGATGGGGGCAGCTTCAACGGCGAGACGGTGGTGGGGCTGGGGATCCCCAAGGCGGCGGCTATCTTCTACGAGCTGCAGACCGATCTCCTCACCTCCGGTAGTGATTATCTGGACCTCTCCAATCTCCTGCCCCAAGCCTGTTACAACCTGGTGGGCAGCGGCGGCATCACCAGTGACGACTGCCGGCAAGTCGAGGAAGCGGTGGAGGCCACCGAGATGGCCCAGCCTCCCACCCTCTGCGGCCTGACGGAGGCGCCCCTGTGCCCGGAGGGCTACACTTGCACCGATCTGTTCTTCGACGACCTGGAGAACCCGGCCTCGGGAAACTGGGTCAAGCAGAAGCTGGCGGGCAGCTATCAGGGCTGGTACTACCCTCAGAATCCCAACCCCTATAGCGGCTTCGACGCTACCTACGCCACCAGTGGGACCACCAACATCTGGGGTGACGATCCCGAGGTGCTCGATGAGTGGGATGTCGGTTGGCCAGGCGATTTCGCCATCGCCATGGCCAACGGCGTCGCCTTGCCCGCCGGCAAGCAGGTCTACCTGCGCTTCAACCACTCCTATCTGTTCGAGTATGGCTACAGTTTGGATGCCAACTACGATGGCGGGGTGATGGAGTATTCGGCCAACGGCGGAGCCTGGCAGGACGCCGGCCCTCTCTTTGATCACAACGGGTATAACGGCTCCATCAACTCCGGCTACAATAACCCCTTGGCCAGTCGGGTCGGGTTCGTGCGCACCAGCTACGGCTATACCTCCAGCCGGCTGAATCTCACTCCCCTAGCCGGTCAGTCGGTGCGCTTTCGCTTCCGCATCGGTCATGACTCGTATGCGGGCGGTTACGGCTGGTTCCTGGACGACATTCGGGTGTACTACGTTGGGGAAGGCGATGCCATCCCCACGGTGACGGCGACGCTGGTGCCGCCTACGCCCACCCCGACCCCCGCATTCACTCCGACGCCGGCGCCGGTGAACTCCATCAGCATCAATGGGGGGGCGCGGTACACCAACAGCACCACCGTGACTCTGACGCTGACGGGGGCCCCGGGGGTGGTGGAGATACGGCTGAGCAATGACGGCGGCTACGTGGAGGACGACAAATGGGAGCCCTTCGCCGCCACCAAGGTGTGGGAGCTGATCCCTTATCAAGACAAGGTGGTCAACTCCACCGTCTACGTCTGGTTCCGAGACGGCGGCCACAACGTACAGGGGGCCTACCAGGACGACATCATCCTGGACGTGAACCCTCCCCAGGCCACCGTTGGCCTGGAAGTGGCGGCGGCGGGCTCGGTCAACCTCACCCTGGACGCGGAGGATGATCTCAGCGGGGTGGCCTGGATGAAGGTGGCCGAGGACCCGACCTTCACCGGCCTGGGCTGGCAACCCTACCAAGAGACGCTAGTCTTGACTCCGGTGGGCAACCGCATCTACGCTCGGTTCAAGGACAACGCCGGCAACGAATCACCGACATATATGATGGAAGTGACCAAGACAGTCTATCTGCCCATGCTGGAGCATTGACGATCGGCGGGGCGGATGGGAGCGGTAAGGGAGTGAGAGGATGAAACGGCCTACTCGCGGGAAACCCTCGGGCGGGAAGCAGTCCGGTGGCGGCATGGCCCGGAAGGTGTTGGAGTTGGTGCAGGCGGCGCTGCCGGAGGGCCTCCTATCGGCGGTGGCGGCGGTGCTGTTGGTCCTGGTGATCGGGAGCGGTCGCCGGGCCTGAGGGGGCTTGCCGGCGGGCGTGGCCTCGGCGGGGCCGGGGAAGTCTCACGCAAAGACGCCAAGGCGCGAAGAACACCCAGGATGTTTGTGAGCGGCCTGGTGGGATCGCTTCCATTGTGAGGAGGAACCGCCGGCGAGCGTGAGTCGTCTTCCACCATTTTGCCTATTGACGGCGTGGCCATTTCCCACTAACATTTCTGGTAACGATCTCACCTGGCGTCGGGGGTAAGTGGCGGCCGTGGAGAAGCATCGTTCAGGAATCGGGTATTCCTCTCACGATCGCGGTCTGAGGCCCAGGGCCTTACCGCGGTCATTGCCGGTGTGTCCGCCCTCTTTCAGATCTCAGACCCATCGCATGATTGCCTTTTCACCCCTTCGACTTGCTCAATACCGGCCTCAGCGACCGCCGAACGTGCTGCTCGGCGGTCGCTTACG
>JBBQIE010000080.1:0-7657 GCA_038324625.1 Anaerolineae bacterium
GGAGCAGGTGCTGCTGCCCAACGAGAGCTGCAACCTGGGCTCGGTGAACCTCAACCAGATGGTGGTGGACGGTGGCATTGACTGGGCGCGGCTGCGGCACACGGTATATCAGGCGGTACACTTCCTCGATAATGTCATTAGCGTCAACCGTTTCCCGCTGGAGGCTATCCAGGAGTCCACTCTGCAGACCCGGAAGATCGGGCTAGGGGTGATGGGCTTCGCCGACATGCTCTTCCGGCTGGGGGTGCGCTACGACTCGGAGGCGGCGGAGGCGGTGGCAAGCTCGGTCATGGAGGCCATTTCCTTCTGGAGCAAAGAGGCTTCGGTGGATCTGGCCGCCAGGCGGGGGGCCATGCCCGCCTTCCGCGGCTCCACTTACGAGCAAGGCAAGCTGCCGGTGGCATACTGCGATCATCCGCGAATGGAGGAGGCGCCTCGGTTTGACTGGCCGGAGCTGGCGCGGTCAGCCCAGCGACAAGGCATCCGCAATGCCACCACCATCACCATTGCCCCAACCGGGTCCATCAGTTTCGTGGCCGGCTGCAGCAGCGGCATTGAACCGGCGTTCGCTCTAGCCTTCACCCGACACGTCCTGGACAACGAGGAGTTCGTTGAGGTCAACCCAGCCTTCGAGGACGTGCTCAGGGATCGGGGCATATACAGCCGCGAGATGGCCAAACGGGTGGCGGCGTCGGGAAGCCTGAAGGGAGTGGAGATCGCCGAAGATCTGCGGGATGTGTTCGTCACCGCCCACGACATCTCCCCCGATTGGCACGTGCGCATACAGGCGGCCGTCCAGCGCTACACCGATAACGCGGTGAGCAAGACCATCAACTTCTCCAATGAGGCCACGGTGGAGGATGTCGCCACCGCCTATCGCTCCGCCTACGAGTTGGGCTGCAAGGGCATTACCGTCTATCGGGACGGGAGCCGGCAGGTACAGGTGCTCACCCGGGGCACTAAAGCTAAGGAAGAGGCTGCCGCCGAGCCCGCGCCGACGGTGCAGATAGGGGACAAGCGGGCCCCTCGACCGCGGCCGGCGGTGACCACCGGCGCCACCGAAAGAGTGGCCCTGGGCTGCGGAAGGAAAGTCTACATAACGATCAACGAGGATGAGTACGGCCTCTGCGAGGTCTTCCTGCAGATGGGGAAATCGGGAGGCTGCACCGCCTCGCAGTCGGAGGCGGTGGGGCGACTCATCTCCTTGGCTCTGCGCTCGGGGATAGACGTGGGGGCGGTGATCAAGGAACTCAAGGGTATACGGTGTCCCTCTCCCGCCTGGCACAACGGCAACGTCACTCTCTCCTGTGCCGATGCTATCGCCAAGACCATCGAGCGACACATCGGGGTGAACGGGGGGAAGATGGTGCAAATGAGTGACTGGACCATGGACCTCAGTCCCGAGTGCCCGGAGTGCGGCGCCATAGTTCAGTTCAAGGAAGGCTGCGTGGTCTGTGCCAGTTGTGGCTACAGCCAGTGCTCCTGAGCGGGCAATCGAATCTCCATATCTCGTTGGAGCGGACGGCGGGAAACCCGCCGTCCGCTCTTTGAGGCGATCATGAGCAGTCCGTGGCCGGTGATCGAGAAGGCCAGGCGAGTGCTGGCCGGCGAACAAGGGCCAATCGTCAAGGATTGGGGAGGACGCCTTCCCATCGCCCTAGTGTACCCGAACACCTATCACGTGGGCATGAGCAGCCTCGGCTACCAGACGGTGTATGGCCTGCTCAATCAGCGCGATGAGGTGGTGTGCGAGCGTGTCTTCCTCTCTCTGGACCGGCGCCTGACCGAGCCGGAGTTGCTCTCAGTGGAGAGCCAACGGCCCCTTCAGGATTTCGGCGCCATCGCCTTCTCGGTATCCTATGAGCTCGACTATGCCAACGTGGCCCGCATTATCCGGGAAGCGGGCATACCGCCGCTGGCGGAGGAACGCCGGGGCGGGGGCTGGCCCCTGATCCTGGCCGGAGGAGCCTCCGTGAGTGCCAACCCGGCGCCGCTGGCTCCCTTGCTCGATGCCGCCTTCGTGGGCGAATTTGAGGAATCGCGGGATGCTTTCGTGGACGGCCTACTAAGCGAGGCTGACGGAGAGAGCTTGAGTGAGTCGCTGGGTTCGGTGCCCGGGGTCTACCTCCCTCATGATTCTCTCGGAGCAGGATCGGTCAGGAGGGCTTGGACTCGCGACCTCGATCGATGGTTCACTTCCACCGTGGTGGCCACCTCCCAGACTGAGTTCGGCGATATGCATCTGGTGGAAGTGGCTCGTGGGTGTGGGCGCGGCTGCCGGTTCTGTCTTGCCGGTCACCTGTATCGCCCGTTGAGGGAGCGATCGGTGGAGGCGGTGATGGCCCAGGCGTCGGCGGGCCTGGAGCAGGGGGCGACCATCGGCCTAGTGGCCCCATCGGTGTCCGACGCAACCAACTTAGCGGTGATCCTGCGCCGCTTGGTGGGACTGGGAGCACGCGTCTCCGTGTCCTCCCTGAGAGCGGACCGGGTGGACGACGAGCTGCTGGAACTCTTGGTGGCGGCCGGAAACGAGACCATCACCATCGCCCCGGAGGCCGGCTGCGCTCGCCTTCGACGAGTGATCGGCAAGGACCTGGAAACCGAGGACGTGTTCCGGGCCGCGGAGGCGGCGGAACGATACGGGATACGGGAACTCAAGCTGTACTTTATGGTAGGGCTGCCCACCGAGGGGGAAGAGGACGTGCGGCAGGCGGCCGACCTGGTGCTTCAGGTGCAGGAGCGCTTCAGTCGCCAGTTGGTGGCCAATGTGTCCTGCTTCATTCCCAAGGCGGGGACCCCATTCCAGCGAGAGGGGATGGCCCCGGTCGGGGAGCTTCAGAGACGCCTGAAGCTGTTTGAGAACTCACTCCGGGGTTCAGGAGTGACGGTTCGCACTGAAAGCCCGCGATGGAGTCGTCTGCAGGCCGTCTTCTCCCGCGGCGACGAGAGGGTCGGCCGGGCTTTGGCGGTGGCTGAGGGCTGGTCGCGCGGGCAGATCGAGGGGGCACTGACCCGGGTCGGCATTGACCTCGACTTGGAGGCAGGGTCGCGGGACCCTGCCGCGACGCTTCCCTGGGAGTTGATGGGGTCGTGACGACGAAACTGGTTCAGAAGGGCTCAAGAACCCCGATCGAGCAGGGTGGAAACGGCGACGGCCACCTCATCCACGGTTACGCCGCGCATGCAGGCCAGTTCGTCCGCTGCCCGGCATACCTGTAGATCCCCACAGGGGCGACAGGGGACGGGAGCCGTCAGCACGCGGTGTTGCTCAGATGGGCCCCAAGGCCCGAACCGAGCCTCATCGGCGGGGCCGAAGATATGAAGCGTGGGTGTGCCCGCGGCGACGGCCAAATGAAGCGGTCCGCTGTCGGAGCCGAGCACTAATCGGGCGTGGCTGACCAGGGCGGCCAGTTGGGGAACCGAGAACTCCCCCGCCGCCGGGAAAGCGTCGGGATGGGCCGAGGCCACCGCCTCTACCAGATCGGCTTCCGGCAGGCTGCCGGTGACCACCACCGGCAGGTCTACTTGCTCTCGGAGCCGGCGCAGGAGGGTCTGATAACGGCTGAGGGGCCATACCTTCGTGGGTCCCCCAGCGCCGGGGTGGAGGCAGAAGAAGGCGGTGCCGGGCCCGAGATGGCGCTCGATCCAGCGGTCAACGGCGTCCGCTGCCTCCGGGGAGATATCTAGGCGGAGGGGGTTGGCCTCGGGGCTGATGGGGGTGGCGCTGGGCGTCCCGCCCAGTCGAGCCACGGCAGACCGTACCAGGCGCAGGTTGGCTGCGACGGCGTGCATGGGTGCCGTCTCCGTCGCGTCGGTCAGGAAGGGCTCCGTCTCCGCGGTGGGCCAGCCGAGGCGGAGAGGAATCCCGGCCAGGGCCGCCACCATGGCTCCCCACCAATGGTCGTCGCGGGCGATGAGCGCGGCGTCGAACCGCCCTTGCCAGGAGCGGGCCAGGCGCCAGGCCTGCACATAGGGCTTGGGCAAGGCCGGCTTGGGACCGCGCTCGAACCCCGGAAAGGGGACGGTCTCACAAGCATCGGCTAGGGGCCACATCCGCGCCAGCGCCTCGGCCCAGGGTCCCACGGCCAGAGTGAGACGGGCTTCGGGGAGGGCGAGCCTGAGTTCATCCAGAGCCGGGAAGAGGAACAAGAGATCGCCGAGGTGGTCGGGACGGAGCACGAGGATGCGGGGGTGGGGGCTGGGCGCGGGGGGTACGATTCGGTTGAGGCGCCCAATCAGCCTCAGAGCCTCCAGCCTAACCTGATACCGATCGGGCATAGACTTCCTCCAGCCTGGGATAGACGTTGTCCCAATCCAGCGGCGCCGCGAGGTGCCGGTAGGCATTCTGTCCCAAGTCCTCGGCCAGACCCGGATTGCCGGCCACCGTCTGGCAGGCGGCTGCCAACTCTTGGGGGGAATTGGCCAGGAGGAAGTCCCGCCCCGGCACGGCGGGGTAGCCCTCGATCCCAATATCGGTGGTAATGATGGGCCGGCGCAGGGCAGCCGCCTCCAGAATCTTGAGCTTGGTGCCGGAGCCGACGCGGAGGGGCACGACCACGGCCGTGGCCGCCGTCACGTAGGGGCGCATGTCCGGCACTTCCCCGGTGACGTGGACGTTTGGGAGGCGATCTAGGGCCGTCACCGAGGGATGCGGATCGCGACCCACGATCCAGAAGTGGGCCCCGGGGAGTCGCGCTTGGACGGTGGGCCAGATGGAGCCGGCGAACCAGACGGCGGCATCCACGTTGGGGCGGAAGTCCATCTTGCCGGGAAACACGAAGTGAGGCCCGGGGTCGGCGCTGAGGGTCGGTTCGGGGAGCACGTTCCGATGCTCGCCCAAGTCCACGCCGTTGGGGATGACCTCCACCGGGGTGGAAATGCCGAGGGCCAGGAGAGCGGTCCGATCGGCTTCAGACATAGCCAGGACTAAGTCACAGGCGTCACAGGCCCAGCGCTCATAGCGGCGGAGGCGAAGCCACTGGGCGAAGGAGTAGGCGGCAGCGGGCCACCGGCGTGGGCGACGGGCGTCTACTAGGAAGGCTCGCTTCTGAAGGATGTACTCGGCATTGTGTTGGTCCAGCACCAAGATGGCATCGGGCGCCGCGCGCCGGATCACGGGGATGGCGTAGGTCATGTCCAGGGCCTGAAGCTGCACCACATGGGGGGCAATGGCGGGCAGCTTCTCTTGCAGGAGGCTCAAGAGCGCCGGGGAGTGGGAGCGCACGCCCATGTCGGGAAGGACGCTGCTCAGGAGGCCCAGGGCTCGGCGGCGGGAGGATCGCGGCGCCGGCGGGGGTAGGAGGTCAAGATGGATGCCGGCCGCGGCCAGCGGAGCGGGAGCCTTCTTGGGATCAGAGAAGCCAAAGGCATAGACGTCGTTGCGGGCGCAGGCTCGCAGGACCAGGTTGTAGTTGCGAATGGGAGTGCCGGCATCTGGTGGGTACACTAGGCGCTGAGCCACGTAGACTATTCTCATGTGGCCGACCTTGATTTCAGGATCGCAGCACTTCCCGGTACAGCTCGAGGGTACACTCGGCCATGTGCCGGATGGTGAAGTTCTGCACCCGTTGGAAGCCACGGCGGATGAGGGCATCCCGCAGCTCCGGGTCCGACAACAACCGGAGCATGGCCACGGTCAGGGCCTCATCGTCGTCGGGGCTGACGAGAAGGCCGGCGTCGCCCACCACTTCCGGCATAGCTGAGGTATCGGAAACGATGACCGGGGTCCCGCAAGCCATGGATTCCAGAGGCGGGAGGCCGAAGCCCTCGTATTGGCTGGGCATGGTAAGCATGGTGGCGGCGTTGTAGAGGTGGACCAGGTCCTCATTGGGGAGGCGGCCCAGGAAATGCACCGTGTCCTGGAGCTTGAGGTCCTCGTAGACCCGAAGGACCTCGTCGTAGAGCCAGCCCCACTGGCCCACCACCGCCAGCGAGAGGTCCAGCTTGTGCTGGTCCTTGAGCCGGCGAAGGGCGCGGAAGATGGTGGGTAGGTTCTTGCGGGGTTCGATGGTGCCCACGAATATGGCGAAAGCCTCCGGCAGCTGGTAGCGTCGCCGAGTGGCGTCCACCGCCTCTCGATCATCCACGAGCTGGTAGATCGGGTTAGGGGCTTCGTGTATCACCGTTACCCGTTCTTCGGAGGCGCCCAGCAGCCGGATGACATCTCTCTTGGTGCTCTCGGACACGGCGATGATGCGGTCGGCGCTGCGTACCGCTTGGTCAATTTGGCCGTAGTAGCGAGCCGCCTCGGTGGTCAGGAGGTGCGGGTAGAGCAGGAAGGCCAGATCGTGGACGGTGATCACCGAACGGAAGCGGCGGCGAAAGGGGGGAATGAAGTCCGGGCTATGGAGCAAGTCCAGTTTGAGGCTGGAGAGCTCAAGGGGGAGAGTCCATTGCTCGAAGCGGTTATGAGGCGGGGTCCAGAGAGGCACCGAACGGAAGCGGGTGAAGGCCGAGAGATCGTCCTTTCTGCTGGGGAGGACGAGCACTTCTTCCTCCAGGCCGAGATCACTCAGGCCCTCCAGGAGACGGAGGACATACTGGCTTATTCCGGCTTTCGTGTAGTGCAGCAGGCGGGCGTCAATGGCGATTCGCATGTCCTGGCGTTGACCATCCTTCGGGTGCGCCTCGGCCGCGGGATTGTAGGTGCGACCGTATGCCGCGTCAAAGGTACCTTTGCCGCCTCTCCGGCGCAAAACGTATAATCGCGGCCATGCGCCCCTCCGTTGCCGTGAATCCCAGGGAAATCCGCGGTAGCCCCTTTGCCGCGGGCCGGAAGAGAAGGGTGGCGAGGGCTCTGCCCGTGGCCATTCTCTGCTTGGCGGCAGTGCTGAGGCTGTGGCGGCTGGATCAGGTGCCGCCCGGCCTGCAACACGATGAGGTGTTTAAGACTATCTTCGCCCAGCAAATACGGGCAGGGCAGTGGCCCATCTTCTTCGACTTGAACGGCGGCAATGAGCCTCTCTTCGGCTACCTAACTGCCGCTTCCCTGGCCCTCTTCGGGCACAATCTGCTGGCCCTGCGCCTACCGGCGGTGGCAGGCGGCCTGCTGGGGGTGGCGGTGCTGTACTGGACCGGGCGGCAGCTGGTGGATCGAGCCACCGCCACCCTCGCGACCTTTCTGATGTCGGTGTCGCTCTGGCACCTTCTCGACAGCCGTGTTTCTCTGCGAGCCATTTGGCTTCCCGCTCTTCTGACCCTCGCCTTCGGGTTCATCTGGAAATGGCTTCGGCAGCGGCGGGCGTGCCTCCTCCTGGTCGCGGGGCTCTTTCTGGCTCTGAGCCTCTACACCTACTCCTCAGCGGTGCTGGGGACGGTAACGCTGCTGCTCTTTGGCGTGTGGCTGGCCCTGGTGCGAGAAGATCGCCCGGCGGCAGGAGCGGTAGTAGGCGTGGCCCTATTCGCTCTGCTCGCCGCTGTGCCCATGGCCGTCCACATGGCGCGAGTGGACATCGCTGGGGTACGACTCCGCGACTTGAGCGATGGCCTGACGGCGCTGCGGGCGGGAGACCCACTCCCCGTTCTACACGGCACCGCCGAAGTGGCGGGGATGTTCGGCCTGAGCGGGGATCCGGAGTGGCGATACAACCTGGCCGGTCGCCCGGTCTTCTCCTTGCCCCTGGCCGTGGGCTTCTACACGGGTGTATTGTTGGTGGCC
>JBBQIE010000081.1:0-7652 GCA_038324625.1 Anaerolineae bacterium
CGCCTGCCGTCCCCGGTACCGAAGGCCACGACACCGCTCTGCTCATCGCCGACTACCCGGGACTGGCCCCTCTCGATGCGCGGCAACTCGCCGAGGTCGGCGGAGGCTGGCCCGGCCTATCCGATGCCACGGCCTTGCCCCTCGACGCCCCGGAGACCTTCGTGCAAGAGGGGGCTCAATGGCTAAGGGAGACCGGAGCCTCCCGCCTGGTGGGAGTCGGCGGCAGCGCCCGCGTGCATCGCGCCCTCTTCGAGCGAGTGGCCCTAGCCGCCGGACTCGACCCCGCCCGCGTCACCTATGTGCCCCTGGGAAGCGACGTGTCCGCCGTCACCGCCGATGCCTCCGAGGCGATGGCCAAGGCGGTGGCCCTCCTTCGCTCAGGGGTTGCCGCCTCCCAGACGGGAGAGCCTACTCAGGCTGATCTCCCCACCGTCAACCAGACGACCCTGGTGGTCGGTGGAGGAGTCGCCGGCCTCACCGCCGCCCTCCACCTCGCCGATGCCGGGCGGGCCGTCGTCCTAGTGGAGAAGACCGACGCCCTGGGCGGAAACCTGGTCTCCCTGCCCCTCTCCTTGGCCGGGGAAGACCTGGCCGCCGGATTGAGCTCCCTGATTGCCCGAGCCCGGAGCCACCCCCTGATTTCCTTCCACACCCAGGCCCGGGTCCGCCGGACCCGGGGGACCTTCGGTTGCTTCCGCACCACCGTGGATATCGAGGACGGCCTTCAGACCATCGAGCACGGGGCCACGATCGTGGCCACCGGCGCCGTCGAGTACCGAGGGAGCGCCTACGGCCTGGGCCAATCGTCCGCAGTTCTTACCACCCTCGACTTCGAGGGCCGGCTCCGGGATGACCCCGGTCTGGCGGAGCGGCTGCAACGGGTAGTCTTCATCTCCTGCGTGGGCCCCTGGGACGATGATGACTCCCATCACTGGCGCTGCTCCCGAGTCTGCTGCGACGGCATCATCCGCAACGCCCTGCGTCTGAAGCAGGCCAACCCTGACATCCAGGTGGAGGTCCTGATCCGCGAGACCATG
Organism: Anaerolineae bacterium; assembly: GCA_038324625.1. Classification (GTDB taxonomy): domain Bacteria; phylum Chloroflexota; class Anaerolineae; order DRVO01; family DRVO01; genus JBBQIE01. The sequence continues at coordinate 1,038 of JBBQIE010000081.1, forward strand.
ACCATCGGCTCCCGCGAGCGCTTCTACACTCAAGCGCGGCGGCTGGGAGTGTTTTTCACCCGCTTCGATCCCAATCGTAAACCCAGGGTAGTCCCGGAGGGAGACGGAGTCCGCGTCTCCTGGTACGACTCGGCCCTGCTCGAAGAGAGAAGCCTGGCTCCCGACCTGGTGATTCTCGCCTCCGCCGTCGTCCCTCGGGATGATGCCCTGGAAATGGCCGAGCGCCTTGCCCTCACCGGGCTGGACGCGGAGGGCTTCGTCCAGGAGCGTGAGTCTAAGGTGGCCCCTTTCTCCACCCCTCGGCGCGGGGTCTTCGTCGCCGGCCTGGCTCAGGGCCCGAAACCGACGGAGCTGTCCGTGGCCCAGGCCCTGGGCGCTGCCCAGGATGCCATCAACCTCCTGGCCTCACCCGCCCGCGACCCCGGCCACCGGGTGGCAGTAGTCGAGGCGGCCAAATGCGTCGGCTGCCTCACTTGTGTGCGCATCTGCCCCTACTCGGTCCCGGAGATAGACCATCAGGCGGTTGGAGTGGGCGGCATCAGTGGGGCGGCCTGGATCAACCCCCTGGCCTGCGAGGGCTGTAGCGCCTGCGTGGCCGAGTGCCCCCAGGATGCCATATCCCTTACCGGCTATGACACCGAGGTGGTGGCGGCCGGGGAGTCGGCCTACTACCTGGCCCGGGCGGAGGGATGACGGTGACTCAGTTCACTCCCAGCATCACGGTCTACAGTTGCGCCTACTGCGGCGCCGTCCCCCGCGAGATGGCCGCCATCGAGAGGATACCCTACCCGCCCGAGGCCCACATAGTCGAGTTCCCCTGCATCAGCCGGGTACAGTCGGACGTGATCCTGGCGGCCTTCGAGGCCGGCGCCGACGGGGTGCTGCTCGTGGCCTGCGAGGAGGGCAACTGCCATCACCAAGGCGGCAACCGCCGCACCCTCCAGCGCCTGGAGGCCATGCACGCATTACTGGCCGAGATCGGGATCGGCGCCGAACGGCTGGGCCTATGGCAAGGAGGGCTGGGACAGCCCACCGCCTTCGTCGAACAATTGGAGGGCTTCGTGGAGAGCATCAAGCAGTTGGGCGCCAGCCCTCTGAACCGAGGAGAAAGAGCCGGTGATTAGAGCCACCCAGAAACCATTGTCCGAGATCTCCGACCTCCTGGGGGAGGCACGACGGGTGCTGGTCCTGGGCTGCGGGACCTGCGTGGCCGTCTGCTTCGCCGGAGGCGAGCGGGAAGCCCGCACCCTGGCCGGGGCCCTGAGCATGGCCGGACGCACCGCCGGCCACGACCGTGAGGTGCGGCACAACGTGGTCCAGCGCCAGTGCGAGCCGGAGTTCGTCCGCGAGGTGGAGGACGACGTCGCCTGGGCGGACATCATTGTCAGCACTGCCTGCGGCATCGGCTGCCAGGTCATGAACGAGCGCTACGCCGATAGGCTCACCGTCCCCGGGGTCAACACCGACTTCCTCGGGGCCCCCATCGAGCACGGCGTCTTCGATGAGCGCTGCCAGGCCTGCGGCGACTGCATCCTCGACACCACCGGCGGCATCTGTCCCATCGCCCGTTGCGCCAAGAGCATGTTGAACGGCCCTTGCGGTGGGTCCCAAGACGGACGCTGTGAGGTCAACAACGAGATCCCCTGCGCTTGGCAGCTCATCTACGAGCGCCTGCTCTCTCTGAACCGCCTAGATCTGATGCTGAGAAACGTGGAGCCCAAGGACTGGCGGTCGTCGCGGGACGGCGGCCAGCGGCGCATCGTGCGGGAGGACCTTCGTCTATGAAAGCCGGCACTAATCTCGAGTACGTCCTCTCCTCCGGCCACTTCGCCGCCACCGGGGAACTGGGACCACCCAAGGGCGCCGATGCGGAAGTGGTCTCCAAGAAGATCGGCCTGCTGCGCGGCTTCGTGGACGCGGTGAACCTCACCGACAACCAGACGGCCGTGGTCCGCATGTCCAGCATCGCCGCCGCCTGCCTGGTCCTGCAAGGCGGTCTGGAGCCGGTCATGCAGATGACCTGCCGGGACCGCAACCGTCTCGCCATCCAGGCCGACCTCCTGGGCGCCTACGCCCTGGGGATTCGGAATCTGCTATGCCTGACCGGCGACCACCAGACCTTCGGTAACCATCCCCAATCCAAGAACGTCTACGACCTGGACTCCATTCTGTTGCTCGCCGCCGTGCGCGATATGCGAGAGCGTGGAGTCCTGATCAACGGGGAGAAGGCCGAGGGCGCTCCTCAGATGTTCATCGGGGCCGCCGCCAACCCCTTTGCCGATCCCTTCGAGTTCCGTCCCCACCGCCTGGCCAAGAAGGTGGCCGCCGGTGCCGACTTCGTGCAGACCCAGATGATCTACAATGTCCCCAAGTTCCGGGACTACATGCAGCGGGTGGGCGATCTCGGCCTGGCGGAAAAAGTCTACATCCTGGCCGGGGTGGGCCCGATCAAGTCGGTAGGAGCCGCCCGCTACATGGCCAACAACGTCCCCGGCATGGACGTCCCCGACGCGATCCTCCGGCGAATGTCGAAGGCGCCCAAGGACAAACGCGCCGAGGAGGGCATCAGCATTTGCGTGGAGATAATCCAGCAGGCGCGCGAGATCCCCGGGGTGGCGGGAGTACACATCATGGCCATCGAGTGGGAGGAGGCCCTGGAGGAGATCACCTCCCGCGCCGGTTTGCTCCCCCGGCCCACGGCCCCGAAACCGGAGGAGGCTTAGGTGGAGTCAGTCGCCAACATCCACCCCGTCGTGGAGAGGCAAGGGAGAGTAGCGGCGGACATCCTCGCTGAGACCGGGGTGGACATCAATCGCTGCATTCAGTGCCGCCGCTGTACGTCCTCCTGCCCGGTGGTCTACTACTACGATCTCCTGCCCCATCAGATCATCCGCTACTTGCAGCAGGATCGCCTCGGAGAGGTCCTCAATAGCCGGATGATCTGGCAATGCGCCGAGTGCGAAGCCTGCGCCCAACGCTGCCCCCAGGACATCGAGATCGTCCGGATCATGGACTATCTGCGGATCCACGCCCAAGCGGAGAAACACACCGAAGCCGTGCCCGCGGTGCCGGCCTTCTACCGCGCGGCTCTCACCGGGATCAACCTCTTCGGGCGCATGTACGAGTTGGGGCTGATGATCCAGCTCTACCTCACCCTGTTCCTCAAAGGACGCCTCAACCTAAGTCAGCTCTTCCGTCTCGACCTGCCCGTGGGCCTGCGTATGCTCCTCAAGGGCAAACTGCCGCCGGTGCCCCACGTCGCCGGGCACCCAAGCAGTCCTGTGCCCATTCAAGAAGATGCCATCGCCTACTATTCCGGATGTAGCCTGCACGGCACCAGCATCGAGTACGATCGCAGCTCCAGAGCGGTCTTCTCTGCCCTGGGGCGACCTCTGCAAGAGCCGGAGGGCTGGGGCTGCTGCGGCACCACTCCCGCTCACTCCACCGACGAGCACCTAGCCGCCACCCTCCCCTATCGCAACCTGGCCCTGCTCCAGCAGATGGGCGCCGACTACGTGACCATGCCCTGTCCCTCCTGCTTCCTCCGCTCCCGCGCCGCCCAACAGGCGGTGGCCGCCGATCCAGCGCTGGCCGAGGAAGTCCGCGAGTCCACCGGGGCCGACGTCGAGAGGGCCATGCTGGTGCAGCATACCCTGATGACCCTCACCCGGGACGTGGGGCTGGACGTGGTCAAGGAGCGCATCCAGCGCACCCTCGAGGGCCTACGAGTGGTCTGCTACTACGGCTGCGCTATCACCCGGCCCTTCTACCTCACCGGGGAGACCCGCGTCGAGGATCCACGAGACATGGAGGACCTCATGGAGGTCCTCGGGATCGAGAGCCTCGAGTGGTCCCATAAGGTGGAGTGCTGCGGGGTCAGCCACACCATCACCCAGTTGCCGCTGGCCCTCGACCTCACCGAGCAGATCCTCCGGGATGCCGTCGCCGTGGGGGCCGAGGCGATAGTAGTGGCCTGCCCCCTATGTCACACCAACCTGGATACCAGGCAGGACAACATAGCGCAGGTATTCGGAGTGCGTTACAATGTTCCGGTTCTGTATTTCACCCAGATCCTAGGGTTGGCCCTGGGGCTCCCGGTGGAGGACCTAGCCTTCGGCAGTCACTTCACCGACCCGCGGCCGCTCCTGCGCCGGAAGGGACTGCTGCCGCCCGGCACCGAGGGGTGAAACACAGAAGCAATGCCGAGTCGGCAGAGACGCGGGCCGGGCAAAGAGGCCCGCGTTCCCTTTTGACAACTCCGACATCTCCGAGACGGCGGGAGGCACGATGATTGATCTGCGAAGCGACACGGTAACCCTGCCCACGCCGGCCATGCGGCGGGCTATGTTCGAGGCCGAACTCGGTGACGACGTCTCCGGTGAGGACCCCACTGTCAACCGCCTGGAAGCCATGGCCGCCGAGCGCCTGGGCAAGGAAGCCGGCCTTCTGGTCGTCAGCGGCACCATGGGCAACCTGGTGGCTTGCCTGACCCATTGCCAACGCGGGGACGAGATGATCCTCGGCGACCTGGCCCACATCTTCCTCTTTGAGGCCGGCGGGGTCTCCGCCCTGGGCGGCATCCACACCCGCACCGTGCCCAACCTCCCCGACGGCTCCCTGGATCCGGCCGATGTGGAGAGCGCTATACGAAAGCCCTGGAACGTTCACTATCCCATCTCCCGGCTACTGGCCCTGGAAAACACCCACAATCGCTGTGACGGGTCCCCGGTGCCGGTCGAGAAGATGGACGCCTTGGGACAACTGGCCCACGACAATGGGATGTCCGTGCATCTGGACGGCGCCCGTCTGTTCAACGCCCAAGTGGCCCTCGGGGTCCCCGCCGCCCGCATCGTCCGGGAGTGCGACTCCATACAGTTCTGCCTCTCGAAGGGTCTGTCCGCCCCTGTGGGCTCGGTCGTCTGCGGCTCGGCGGACTTCATCCGCGAGGCTCGGCGTTGGCGGAAGATGGTGGGCGGAGGCATGAGGCAGGCCGGCATCATCGCCGCCGCCGGCATCGTCGCCCTCAAAGACATGGTAGACCGGCTGGCGGAGGATCACGCCAACGCCTCTAGGTTGGCGCATCGCTTGGCCGACTCCGCCGCGTACGTGGACATCAACCCGTCCCTGTACCAGACGGACATCATCTACTTCACCCTCGGTAACCGGTCTCCCCATACGCCTGCCGCCTTCCTGGCTCGCCTCAAGGAGCGGGGAGTACAGGTCTCCCAGCCGGGAGGGACCAAGTTCCGGGCCGTGACCCACTACGGCATTTCCGAGGCCGACATTGACGCCGCCGCCGTGGCCATCGTCGCTGCCGCTGCCCCCTAGCCGGAGACAACCGCCAACATGCCCGGAAAACGCATAGATCTGCACAGTCACTCGACCTTCAGCGACGGGGCCCTCATTCCCGGGGAAGCGGTGCGCCGAGCAGTGGCTTTGGGCTACGAGGCCCTGGCCATCACCGATCACTGCGACGCCTCCAACATAGACATCGTCATTCCCGCCATGATCCGCTTTGCCCGCGAGCAGGCTCCCCTCTACCCCCTCACCTTCCTGGTGGGAGTGGAGCTGACCCACCTGCCCCCGGTGATGATCGCCCCCATGGCTCGCCGCGCCCGTGAGTTGGGGGCGCAGCTGGTGGTGGTACATGGAGAGACCATCGTGGAGCCGGTCCGCAACGGCACCAACTTCGCCGCCACCGAGTGCCTGGACGTGGACATCCTCGCCCACCCGGGCCTGATCGAGCACCGTACCGTGGAGGCGGCTGCCGCCAACGACGTCTACCTCGAACTGAGCGGCCGCGCCGGGCATTCCCTGGGCAACGGCCGCACCGTGGACCGGGCTCTGGAGATGGGGGCTAAGCTCCTGGTCAACTCCGACTCCCACTCGCCCTCCGACATGTTCGGTCAGGCGCACGCCAGCGCCGTGGCCGCCGGGGCCGGCCTCAACGAGGAGCAGGTCCAGCAAGCCCTGATCACCAATCCCTGGGAACTGGTGCAACGATGCCTCGAGCGCTACCCCCTGCCCACGACATAGGAAAGCCATGCCCGCTCCCACCCGGATCATCCGCGACCTAGACCTAGCCCGAGCCACCCTCCTCCGGCGCCGGCCCTATCGGGAGGCCGAGGTATCCCCGGGGATACAGGCGCGCCTGGAGGCTCTCTTCGGCCGGGCCATCACCCCGGTGCAGGCCGTCGCCGAGATCCTGGACCGGGTGGCGGCCGAGGGGGACGCGGCTCTGCGGCACTACACGAAAGAGATTGACGGTGTGGGCGCTGATAGCCTCCAGGTACCGGCGGAGGCATTGGCGCAAGCGGAAGCCGAGCTGGCGCCCGATCTTCGCCGGGCCATCGAGACCGCCATCCGCCGGGTGGGCGACTTCCACCAACGGCAGCCGGTCCAGTCCTGGATGGATTGGCACCAGGACGGGGCTCTCGGCCAGATGATTCGCCCCTTGCAGCGCGTCGGCGTCTACGTCCCCGGGGGCACTGCCCCCCTGGCCTCCTCCCTCATCATGGCGGCGGTGCCGGCCCAGGTGGCCGGGGTGGAGGAGATCGTGGTGGCCACCCCCCCACAACGCACCACCGGGCTACCCCATCCGGTGGTCCTGGCCAC
>JBBQIE010000082.1:0-7618 GCA_038324625.1 Anaerolineae bacterium
CCCCCAACCTAGGATGCCTCTACAGCATCGAGCACGTCCGCGGGGTGCCCAATCCTATGGAGCTGGATCGGTACCGCCGGTTCTTGCAGGTTGCCGGCGACCGGGCTTCCCCTCTCTACGATCTACTAGGCGCCAAGTACCTAGTAGTGACCAAGGGGTCCGGCCCCGGCGACGAACGCTTCGTACCCGTATACGACGGTGATGCCGCCGTGGACCTCTATCTGAACACCACCGCCCTCCCCCTGGCCCTAGCGGTGCCTCGATCCCGCACCGCTGACTCCGCCGATCAGGCCCTGACCCTGATGCTCGCCGACGACTTCGACCCGTTTCAGTGGGTGGTAGTAGAGGGGAATGGTCCGATGATCAATTCCCCGGGCGCTCAGGCCACTCTCTCCTTCCTGGCGCGCCACCTCTCTTCCATGACCCTTAGGGTGGAGACCGACCAGCCGGTTTACATTCTAGTTTCCACTCCCAACGCTCCCGGTTGGCGGGCCACCCTGGACGGCCTGCCCATTGCTATCTACGCGGCGGACTTGGCCTTCATGGCCATTCCGGTGCCCGCGGGCAATCACCATCTAACTCTGTCGTACCTGCCACCCTACTTCCGGGAATCATCAGCAGCGGCCCTACTATCCATCCTGCTGGTGACCGTAATGAGCGCGCGATATCTGGCCCAGCGACCCGGCCGGAAGGGTTTCGCTATCGGTTGACCGTCGGCGCGCCGCTGTGCTAGACTCGGGCTCGCCCGTGGTGCTTAAGCTACTGTCACAACTGACGCTAAGGGGGAGGGGATTTCCTCATGTCTTCACGCCCGGACGTGCTCCTCAGTCGAGAAGCCCTGGTCGAGTTCAGGCGAGGCTTCTCCGAAATGGCCCAACTGGCCGCCGTTACCTACGGACCTCGAGCGGGACTCGTCGCTCACCAGGCGGAGCTGCGCAATGACCCGGAGTTCATCCGGGACGCGGCCACCCTCACCCGCCGGATCATCGAGTTGCCCGGGGCCGCCCGGGACTCCGGGGCCATGCTGGCCCGGCATTTCATCTGGAAAGTGCGCCAGGATGTCGGCGATGGCAGCGCCTTGGCCGCCATTCTGGCCGATGCCATGCTGGTGGAGGCCGAGCGCCTCATGGCCGCCGGCTATAGCGAGCAAATGCTCCGGCGTGGCATGGATCAGGCAGTGGACCACGTCTGCCGCCAGCTCACGGAAATGGCCACCCCCCTCCAGACGGAAGAGGACTACTCCTCCCTGGCTGCCTCCATCACCGGCAACCCGGCCCTTGGCAAGATCATAGGGGAGGCCATTGACCTCGTGGGTGCCGACGGTGCCATCACCGTGGAGGAGTTCACCGCCCCCTACCTCGAGCGCGAGTACGTCGAGGGCGCACGCGTGGAGTGGGGCCTCCTGTCCCCCCACTTCGAGACCGACACCATCCGCCATGAGGCGGTGCTGGACCAGCCCTACGTCTTCATCACCAGCAACAAGTTGCAGAGCGCTCGGGACATCGTGCCCATCATCAACCTAGTCAAGCAGGCCGGGGGCAAGTCCCTGTTCGTGATCGCCGACCAGACCCAGGCCGACGCTCTGGCCGTCCTGCTGATCAACAATCAGAAGGGCGAGGTCAAGTGTGCCGCTGTCAAAGTCGAGGCCCTGGGCGAGCAGAGAGTGCCCTCGATGGAGGACCTGGCGATACTCACCGGCGGACGCATCATGCTGGCCCAACAGGGACTGGGGGCCCAGGACGTGCGCATCGAGGACCTTGGGCGGGCTCGTCGAGTGGTCATCCGGCGGAAGGAAACCATCATCGCCGGTGGAGCCGGCTCGGCCGCCGATATTCGCAAGCGCATCCGCCTGATCCGAGACGAGATCAAGCGGACTGACCTCTCCGACGACAGCTATCAGAAGCTCCGCCAGCGCATCTCCCACCTGAGTTCCGGGGTAGCCATTATCAAGATCGGTGCCTTCGGGGAGAAAGAACGCAAGGCCTCCCGCGAGCAGCTGGAGAACACGCTTCTGGTGATCTCCGCCTCCGCCCAGGAGGGCATGGTGCCCGGCGGCGGCGCCGGCCTTCTAGCCTGTACTTCCAGCCTCAAGCGTCTCAAGGCCGATGGTGAAGAGGCCCTGGGAGTGGCCATCATCGAGCGTGCCCTCGAGGAGCCCATGCGCCGGCTGGCAGCCAGCGCCGGCCAACACCCCCCCCTCATTCTCAATGCGGTCCGGAGGCGAGGCGCCGGCTTTGGCTACGACGTCTTGGCGGAGAAGGTGGCGGACATGGCCGCGGCCGGCATCATGGATCCGGTGAAGGTGCTCAAGGCGGCCCTCACCACCGCCGCCAGCGCCGCCTCCATGGCCCTGACCACGGCCGCCATCGTTCTGCACCGCAAGCCCGACACCATGATGGAGCCCTAGAAGCGATCACTCTAGCGCCAGGAGAGCACCACGATGAGTATCAGGGAGTACGCGAGCGTTCGACGATGGCAGTCCAAGGGCCCGATCCTCGCCGGAGGCACGGTCTATGCTCTCGTCCTGTCACCTAGCGAGGATCAGCACCACCCCTTGATCGCCGGGACGCCGGTGGGGGCATTTCGTTCACTGAGCCGAGGAGCCCTTTGGTCCTGGGCGAACCGGGGCCTGGCCGGCCTCCAGGTATCCGCTCTCGCTTGCTCCAGCAACGGGGTGCTGTTCCTGGGTACGTTGGACGGCTCGCTGGCGCGGTCCGTGGACGGTGGCTACTCCTGGGAATGCATGCCCGGCCTCCAGGATTGCGGCAGCATCACCGGTATCTCCGTCTCGCCCGATTACTTGAAGGACGGGACTATCCTCATCGGCACCGAATCCGCCGGGGTCTTCCGCTCCACCGACAGTGGGCGAACGGCGAAACCGGTCAACTTCGGGTTGGTCGAGCTAGGGGTGCTCTGCATCGCCTGCGCTCCCGGCTGGCCCACCCGCTCCATCGCCTTTGCCGGCACCGTGGACGGCCTGTTCCGCTCCACTAACGGGGGTCGCGCCTGGCGGCCCTCCGGCGAGGATCTCGAGGGACTGAGCATTCAGGCGGTCTCTCCCAGCCCGGACTTCACCCGAGACGGCACCCTGTTCGTGGGCACCGAAGATGACGGGCTGTACCGGTCCACCGACGGCGGTGACACCTTCTCGGCCATCGGCGGCGATGCCATGGACCAGACGGTCAATGCCCTCTGGGTCTCCCCTGACTACCGAAAGGACCACACTCTCCTTGTCGGCAGCGCTGGGCGAGGCCTCCTCCGATCGAGCGATGGCGGAGAATCCTGGACTCCGGTGCTGGAAGTCGGCCACGCCGTCCTCGCCATCACCGGCGACCGCGAGAGCATCATCGCCGGGTTCCACGGCGCCGGAGCCTACCAGTCCAGCGACGGCGGTCTCACCTGGGAACCGTGCGCCGAGGGCCTTCATGCCAATGCCTTCACCCAGCTTGCCCTGAGCGGCAAGACGCTGTTCGCTAGTGGGCCGGATACCGGCGTATTCACCTCTCTCGACGGCGAGAGTTGGAGCCCCATCGCCGACCTGCCCGACCTGGCCGGCCTGGCGGCTCTGGCCGTGGCTCCGAGCTCGGGCACCGGCCCGGCCATGCTGCTTTCCGATGTGGAGCGTGGTCTCTACCTATCTGAGGATGGGGGTGGGACTTGGAGCCAGGTCCTCGACGAGTCGGTGTCCGCCCTCTGCTCGGCACCCACCGGGGGCGACATTCGCTTTCTCGGCGGCACCACCGACGGTCGCCTCCTGAGCACCGGCAATGGCCAGGACTACGAGGTGACGGCCCCCTTCCAGGGCGAGGCCGTGCTTCGCCTGGCCACCTCCCCGGACTTCGCCTCGGACGGCATTGTCGTCGCCGCCACCCGCGATGCCGCCGACGGGGCCTCACCCATCGCCTTCTGGCGATCGCATGACTCCGGCTCGACTTGGACTCGTCTCCTGGAGGAAGAGGTAAACCTCCTCCACGTGGACCTCATCGCAGACCCCGCCCGAGAGGGGCGGATTACCGCCGTGCTCGACCGCTACTGCCTCCTGGAGCAGGACGACGGCACCTGGGCCCGGCTGCCCCTGGGCATGGGGGATCCGCCGGTCCTGGCCATCGCCGCCCGAGGTTCAACCTCAGAGAGCTACCTCATGGTGGGAACCACCCTGGGCGTCTTCGTGAGCGGGCAGGGAGCCGGGTGGAATCCCATGATGCGGGGTATGGGTTACGCGCCCGTCCTCGCCTTCGCCCCGGCCAACGGAGATCAGGACCAAGCCGTATGGGCCCTGGCCCTCGGCGGGCTCATCTGGAAGTGGGACCGCCGCGACTAGCGCCGGCCCGCACGGCCTCCACCGATCCCGAGAGGCCCCGACACCAATTTGGCGTCGGGGCCTCTCGCTGTCTTGAGGCTAGGGACTGCATCCGAAGAGCGGCAGATCGAGCATGGTGAGGAATCCCGGCGGGCAGCGCAGCATCGGCGCTACCGTGTTTGTCACCAAGGCCGCGGTAGCGGTGTCACCTGGGAAGCCGCCGGTCACCGCCAGCCGCAGGGGATGATCGCCCTCCACCCTCACCTCGTCCACCGGCTCCCGCGCCCCTAGGTACATCTCCAGATGCAGCACCATCTCCATGCCCCCAGACAGCCGGCACCGCAGCTCTTGACTCAAACCGGCCACCTGGCCCGCGGATACGTCGAAGTATTCGGTGTGGATGTCGCTATCGGCCATCACCGGATCGGTGCCGCCTTCCTGAGAGATGACCTCCCGACCCAACCCACGCGCCAGCATGGCCGCCGAGGCCGCCAAACCGACGTGACCGAGCGTCCCTGCCTCCACTCGGGAGCGAAATTCCGTCTCCGTCAGCCCCGCCCCCACCTTGCGCTGAAGAGGCTCCCGGCGCTTGGAGGCATCCAGCACTCTCCGCACCACGATCCGATCTACTCGAGTATTGGCGGCGGTTGCCACCAGGGGCCAGATATCCATAGCGAAACCCGGGTTGATCCCGGTGGCCAGCAGCCTGGCCCCGTGGTCCTTGGCCAGGGCTCCGAGCCGCGTGGTCATTTCCCTCGCTCGATCCGTGAGGGGAAAGCCGGCCTCCTCGCAGGTCGAGACCACGCTGATGCCGGAGGACAGGAGATCTTCGAACTGCGTGAAGACCTGTTCTAGGTAGGAACCAGTGGCGTGCAGCGCCACCTCCGGGCTGCAAGTGGAAAGCAGTTCTCCCAGCGATCCGGAGACCCTCAGCTCGGGGCTCGCCCCGGGCACGAGATCGCCTAGCGACTTCCCCCTGAGATCGGGAGCGATGTCCACCGTCCCCACCAGCTCCAGTGATTCCTTGGCGACAGCCGCGGCGGCCACCCCTCGCCCGATCGGGCCCAGTCCATAGGCCGCCACACGAATCGGTGTCTTCACTACGACCTCCCCTCCATGCCGGGATGACAACGTCGGCGCAGGCTAGGGCCGCGCCCGGCCTCAGTCAAGCCCGGTGAGGAGCCGATAGATCCTCGGGGGCGCGTTTGCCCCCCATAACGGCATTGCACCGCGATCGCGATTTCCGTAACATAGGGATCAGTCCAAGCACCGGGATAGCGAGCGAGGGAAACCATGGCCAAAGAGCGCGTGCTGGTAGTAGACGACGAGCCCGATATTCTCCGTATATGCGACCGCATTCTCACCGCGGAGGGGTTCAGCGTCACCACCGTGAGCACCGGTTTCGAGGCCGTGCAACTCGCCGGGGGCGAGCAGTTTGATCTCCTCCTCACCGATATCAAGATGCCGGGAATGGACGGCCTCGACGTCGCCCAGGCGGCCCGAACCGTGAACCCGCACTTGGTATGCGTCACCATGACCGGCTACAGCACTATGGACACCGCTATCGAGGCCCTGAAGTTGGGCATCGAGGAGTTCATCATCAAGCCCTTCACTCCTCAGGACCTGATCTCCTCGGTATCTAGGGCCCTGGAAAAGGAGCGGCTTCGACGCGAGAGCGCCCGACTGCGGGCGGTCTTGCCCCTCTTCGAGGCCAACAAGGTCTTCATGTCCACCACCGAGTTGTCTCGGCTGGCCCAGCAGGTGGTGCGCACCGGCGTATCCGAGCTCAAGGCGGACCGGGCCGCCCTCCTTCTCAGCGAGGAGCCTCGGCCCAGCCTCGACAACCTAGACGGATTCCGAGCTGTCGCCCTGCACGGGGTGGAAGAGTCCCAGTTGCCGTTGTGGCTCAAAGCCCTTGGCGGGGCCATTCCCTCCGATGTCCCGGTCCTGATCGAGCGGGGCTCCGATGATGGGCGCCTCGCGGAAGTAGGGGCCACCTCTCTGCTCGCCTGCGCCATCTACCATAAGAAGGGTCTATTGGGCGTCATCATGTTGACGCATGACGAGCCCCGGAGTTCCTTCGGAGAAGGTGACAAGGAGTTCCTCTCCGTGCTCTGCAGCCAAGCGGGCATCGCCATCGAGAATGCCACCCTCTTCGAGGAGTTGCGGCACGCCTACGAGGAACTCAAGCAACTGGACTACATGAAGAGCGAGTTCATCAGCATCGCCGCCCACGAGCTCCGCACTCCTCTGGCCATCCTCATGGGCTATGCCGGTATTCTCGAGGGCATGGTGCCCGCCGACGTGAAGCAGTTTGCCTCTATCATCCTCCGCAACGCCGGCCGGCTTCGGGCCCTGATGGACGAGATGCTGAATCTGGAGTCCCTAGAACGAGGTGCCTCCTTCGTGCGGATCGAGACGGTCAGCTTGGCAGAGGTGGTACAGGAGACCGTGGAGGACTTGGGTCCCCTGGCGGATGAACACCAACACACCATTCAAGTAGAGCTGCCGGAGGAAGCAATCCGCCTGACTACCGACAAAGAGAAGCTGGCGATGGTCCTCACCAACCTGCTCTCCAACGCCATCAAGTTCACCCCCGACGGGGGCACGATCTCGGTGCGAGGCGGGGCTCACCCGGAAGGCGTCCTGCTGGAAGTGCAGGACACCGGCATCGGCATACCTCGATCCGAGTGGCAACGGGTATTCGAGCGGTTCTACCAGGTGGAGGACTCGCTGACCCGGGAGCACGAGGGGATGGGGCTGGGCCTGAGCATCGCCAAGGGGATGGTAGAGCTGCTGGGCGGCGAGCTTTGGCTCGACAGCGAGGTGGGAACCGGGTCCACTTTCCGCTTCACCATTCCGGTCACGCCCAGGCAGTCCTCCGCGGCCCCGGCCTAGGAACCGGCTCCATCGGGAGCTTCGCCCAGTTTCCTCTCCAAGCGAGCCAGCCGGTAGCGTAGGGCTTCGCCGACCGCCGGCATGCGCTGGTTATCGAGTGACAGGGCCTGTCGCACCACCTGGGCGGCGGCGCTCGGATCCCGGCGGCGATGCTCCAGGTCCTTGGCCAGTTCCACGTGGGCTACGGCCTCCCAGTCGTCGCCCACCTGTATCAGCCCGGCCCAGACCTCCCGCGCTCTCTCGTACTCCCCAAGGCGCTTCAATACGAAACCGTATCGCCGCATGGTCTCCACTCGGTACTCCCCGGGTAGGCCGGCCAGGGCTCGGGCGTAGGCCACCTCGGCCTCCCGGTGCAACCCTCGCATTTCCAGAAAGCGGGCCGCTCCCAGTTGGTCCAGCGGATGCACCGGCCCCGGCCTG
>JBBQIE010000083.1:0-7587 GCA_038324625.1 Anaerolineae bacterium
GAAGGCGCCGAGGAAGTCCTCCGGCGCCAGGGTCCACACCAGCAGGCCGGTGCCGATCGGCAAGCGGTTGCCGCCGTCCTCGATGATGAAGCGGTCAAGGTAGCGGGCCCTCCAACCATCCGCGGCCCGGAAACGGTCGGCGAAGAACCGCCCGCTTCCCTCGGGGACTTGGTAGAGGAGGGTGGCCTGATCCAGATTGGCAGAGGTGATGGGCTCCCAATGCCGGTAGACCCGGTAGCTCTCGCCCACCAGCTCCAAGGATTCCGTCCAAGTGATGAACGTCTGCCCGGAGCGGTGGACCGCACTTACGTCGGCGACCGGCTCCGGCCCTTGGGCCGCCACGGGCTTGGGCCCGGCCAGAGCGGCGGCGACGATAGTGACGATCAGGGCCACCCAGCCGGACAGCCACGAAGATCGCTGCCGGAGCCTACCGAGCATCCGACCCCCGGGGACGAAGGAAATCCAGCAAGTCGTCCTCAGAGAGGCGCCACTCTCCTCCAACCTTTTCCGCCTTCAGCCGGCCGTCCCGCACCCACCCCCTAACCGTCGAGGGCCGGACCGACAGCCGTCGTGCCGCGTCGCTGGCCGACAGACCATCCACCGCCACCAAGCGCTCCGTATCCTGCTCCTGCACTCGCCACCGACTCCCAACCTTGGTGCCCGCCAGCCTACCCTCTCGCAGCCAGGAGCGCACGGTGGAGGGGCTACGATCGAGGCGTCGGGCCGCTTCCTCCACGCTCAGGAAACTGAACGGCTTAAGGTTGGCCAGGTCGCTCTCGCGAATTCGCCAAAGGCTCCCCGCCCTCATCCCCCGCAGCCAGCCCTGGCGCAACCACCGGCGGACGGTCCGAGGCCCGACATCGAGCCGGTCCGCCACTTCCTTCGGCGTGAGTAGCCTGTCTCCCACCGTCACCCCCTCGACCACCGCGGTCTCTTGGGCCTGCGCCCACCACCAGACCCGAGTATAGGCCATGCCCGCCGGCAACGGTAGCCAACCAGCCGGCTCCCCACTCCGACGAGAGAGGAGTTCCGACTCCCCCTTCCTTCGCAGGGAAGGGGGTAATAGGCAGAAGCGCAGCGCCTGCCGCTGGGGGGGTTAGGTTGGCTCCCTACACGAACTCCAGGGCCTCCAGCAACTCGGCCCGTGCCGCCGCGAACCGTGGGTCGGACAGCATCCCCGCCTCCCTGGGTCGGGGAAGGTCCACGTGGACCTCGCGGCGGACGGTGGCCGGCCTGGGTGACAGGGCGTAGACGCGATCGGAGAGGAAGACGGCCTCGTCCACATCGTGAGTGATGAACAGAACCGTCTTGCGCCGCTCCTGCCAAACCGACTGCAGCCAGAGCTGGAGCTTGCGCCGGGTCAGGGCATCGAGGGCCCCGAAAGGCTCGTCCAGGAGCAGGACCTCCCGGTGGAAGAGATAGGTCCGCAGCAGGCCGGCCCGCTGCCGCATACCGCCCGAGAGCTCATGTGGGTAACGGTCGGCGAAGCCCTCCAGCCCGAAGCCTGGGAGAAGAGCCTCCGCCTCCCGCGCCGCCTCCTCCAGGGATTGGCCGGCCACCTCGGCGCCCAGCAGCACGTTGCCTAACACCTTCCGCCAGGGCAGAAGCACGTCCTTCTGGGGCATGTAGGCCACTAGCCCCCGCCGGTCCGGGACCTCCCTTCCGCCGAGGAGAACGCTGCCGGAATCCGGCTGAGCCAACCCGCAGATGATGTTGAAGATGGTGGTCTTGCCGCAGCCGCTGGGGCCCACGATGCTGACGAACTCCCCGGCGTCGGCTCTCATGGTGACCCGGTCCAGCACCTGGAGGGCGTGACCGTTGACCCGATACCACTTGCTCAGGTCCCAAAGCTCCACCGTGGATGGCCCAGAGGAAGTGCCGGTCACCGGATTAGGGCTGAGGGAGGAAGTCATTAGTGAAAGCCTGCCCCGCGTCCACCGGTTGGGCGATCAGGCCGTTGGCGAGCATCCAGCCCGTGAACCTCTCCCACACCACCGACTCCTGATACCCCCATTGCGGCGAATCCTCGTAGTAGTGCTCGCTGAGCCAGGCTTGGCTACGCCGAACCAGCTCCGGGTCGGCCTCGGCGTGCCGAATGAGGATGTCCGCCGCCTCCTCGGGATGCTCGACGGCGAACTGGTAGCCGCGAGCGGTGGCCGCCATGAAACGCCGGGCCAGGTCGGGGTCGTCCTGGATCAAGCGCTCGTTGGTCACGATGACGGGGGTGTAGTAGTCGGGAACACAATCCAGGTAGTCGCGCAGCCAGATGACGTTGATGGGCAGGCCCCGCACCCCCGCCTCGATACCGGTCCAGGCGTAGTAGATCCAGGCGAAGTCCACGTCCCGCTGAGTGACCACAAAGAAGTCGGCGTACCCGGTGTTGACAAACTCTACCTGGTCGGCGTCGGCGCCGTCGCAGGCCATGAGGGCCTCGAGCATCACCCGCTCGATATCCAGGCCGCTACCGCCGTACTTGCGGCCCTCCAGATCCCGCGGACGGGTGAGGCCCTTGTCCGCCGGAGAGGCGAAGCCCGAGGAGTTGTGCTGGATGATGGCGGCGATGGAGACTACCGGCACCCCCTCCGCCCGGGCCGCCGTCAGCCACTCGGCGAAGCTGATGCCGAACTGGGCCTGCCCGGA
Organism: Anaerolineae bacterium; assembly: GCA_038324625.1. Classification (GTDB taxonomy): domain Bacteria; phylum Chloroflexota; class Anaerolineae; order DRVO01; family DRVO01; genus JBBQIE01. The sequence goes on from JBBQIE010000083.1 coordinate 2,641, forward strand.
GCCGACCACTTGCTCCACCGAGGTCTCCGCCGGCTGGATGATCTCCAGCTCGATGCCCTCCTCCTTGTACCACCCTTTGTCCAAGGCCACGTAGATGCCGGTGTGGTTGGTGTTCGGCACCCAGTCCAGCATCAGGACCGCCTTGCCGCCGGCGCGAGGAGCGCAGCCGAGGAGCAGCACCGACAATGACACCGCCAACAGCGAGAACAGAAGCGCCGCCTTCTTTCCTTTCATCGCATCTCCTCCCAAGTCTCCTCCCGGCCGGCGGCGAAGTACCAGGGCAAGACTAGCCGCTCCAGGAGGAGGATCAGTCCGAACAAGACCAGGCTAAGGGCGGAGGCCAGGGCAATGGTGGCGAACAACCGAGCGGTAAGGAAGGAGTTGGCGGAGCGGATCATGAATATGCCCAGCCCCTTGCTGGCTCCCACCCACTCGCTGATGATGGCCCCGATCACACTGTAGGTGCCGGCTATCCGCAGTCCCCCGAAGGCGGCGGGCAGGGCGCCGGGCAGTCGCACCAGCCGGAACACCTGCCCCCGGCTCGCCCCCATGGACGCCAGCAGAGCCACCATGTCCGGGTCGGCGGCCTCCAGCCCCTGAGCCAGGCTCATGGCAATGGGAAAGAAACACACCAGCACCACCACCATCACCTTGGGCAGTAGGCCGAACCCGAACCAGACTGCCAGCAGGGGGGCCAGGGCGATGGTAGGTACGGTCTGAGAGACCACCAACAGCGGATACAGAGCCCGCTTCAGGGTCGGGGAGAAGTCCACCAGCACCGCCACCGCCGCCCCGATCAGCACCGACGCCGCCAATCCTACCACCGTCTCCAGGAGAGTGCGCCCGACGTGCCCGGCCAGTTGAGGGGCCGCATCAACCCCCGCCCGCAGGATCGCCGATGGAGCCGGGAGCAGCCACTCCGGGACACCGGTGAGCCGGACTGCCCCCTCCCAGGCGACAATCAGGGCCGCCAACAGAAGGACTGCCGGTAGCCACAGGCGCTGCCGCCAGATCGCGGTGGCCGCCGACCAACCCGCCGATGGGCTCGCCGTCTCCGAGCGATCCGTCACCGATATTTGGCCATGATCCGGTCGGAGGTCAGGTCCTCTCCAGCCCTCTCGGCGAGCTTCACATGGGTGATGACGCTCCGGGCCCCCGCCTCCAGGCAAGCCCGATGGGCCTGAGCGGCCACATCCAGCAATTGCTCCAGCTCCCCCTCCACCACCGTCTCCATAGGAGTCACTTCGTAGGGCAGCCCGCTGGCCTGGATAGCCGCGATGGCCCGATCCACCACTGCATAGATGTCATCGGTCTGAGGCATCACCTGGATTCCCATCACCACCTTGCCCATCATCCACCTCCCACGGTGTCGGCGCGCCCGCGGATATGCACCGCCAGCAGCCTCCCTTGATCCAGTCGCACCACTGCCTGCACGCCGGTGAATACGTTGCTCACCCCGCGGGCATAGCCTAGAGGCAGGCTCTCCCCTCTCAGAGGGTACTTCAACCCCTCGGTCTCTACGCCCAAGGCATCACTCCCAAAAGGCAGCAGGGTCAGGAGATCACCCCGCCTCCCACGGAGCACGCCCTCCGAAGTCACCAATTGGACCTCGGTATCACCGGAAGCCAGGATGGCCCGGCCCTCCAGCTCCGGGAGGGCCAGCAGAAAGAGGTTGGCGAGAGCGTGATCGAGCCGCCCTCCCAGGCCGCAGAGGATGACCAGCTCGTCGCAGCCCCGCTCCAGCGCCGCCCGAATGGCCAGCTCGGCATCGGTCTCGTCCTTGTCCGAGCGGTGCCGCTCCACCACGGCCCCGGCCTCCGCCAATTGTCGGAGGTCCGCCTCCGGCAGAGAATCCATGTCCCCCACCACCAGGTTCGGCCTGAGGCCCAGCCTCAGAGCGTGTCCGGCCCCCAGGTCCGCCCCCACCACCAATCCCGCCTCGGCCTCCCATTCGGCCAGGCGCACCGGGGGATCGTACTCGCCGCCCAGGACCACTAACCCCAGCATCGTCCGACTCCCAGCCCGCGGGACACGAAAAAGCGGTTACCGGACCGGTAACCGCTAGCGTCTGCCTACCGCTTTCCCTACGCTGGCCTTACCCAGGTCAGGTTCCAAGGGTCGGCGGCTAGCACCCGCGGTGCCACCGCCCTCTCAGCCCGGTGTCTCCGAGCTCCCCCAGCACTCTGTTTGGTTGATGCGGAGTATAGAGGCCGCTCGCCATCAGGGCAAGAGCGGGGAAGCCACAGAGGCACGGAGACACAGAGAGGAACTGATTTTGGATTCATCTCTGAACCCTCTGTGTCTCTGTGCCTCCGTGGCCAATCCCTTTCCGACGGCTACAGAGATGCCCGGATCTCCTCCAGGGTGGCTTTGGCCGCCGGTACCATCTCGAGCAGTCCTGCCACCTTCTCACAAGCATAGTCGGGGCAGTGGGCGCAGTTAGCCACGCCTCGGGACACCCCACAAGCCACGATCTCGCATTCGCTCCAGTGCCCGCAGTGCCGGCCCTCGACCGTGGTACAGCCGTCGCAGGCTATGTTCTCAGCGGCAATCCCGGGTGCATGGTATTCCTCCCGCCACTGGGCCGCCACCCGCTCCAGCCATTCCTGGTCATCGGCCTGAGTGGCACGATAGGCTTCACACTCGCTGCAGACCAGCCCGCAATAGGCCACCATCCTCGACATGCTTCCCTCCTTGCACTTCTACCGGCGAGCGAGAAAGTCCTTCATCACCACTTCCTTGCCGGTCCGGGCCGACTCGTAAATGGCCAGGATCAGCTCCACTGCCGGGCGGGCCCTCTCGCCCACCACGAAGGGTTCCTTCTTGCCCCGGATGGCCTGGGCCAGATCGTCCACCTGGAACTGGTGCCCCTGAACGGCGATGGCCTTGGGGTCGGCGCTGGACTTCACCGCCGCCTCGTCGTCTATGGCCTGCGAGGGGTCGTTCTGGGCCACCTCGTCCCGGCTGGCGGCCACCGCCCACTTCTCCAGGCCCTTGTCCCCGAAGATGATGGTACCCCGGTCGCCATGCAGAGCGAAGGTAGTGGTCTCTCCCGGGTTGCAGGAGGTGGTTCCCTCGATGACGCCGAAGGCCCCATTCTCGAAGGTGATCAGGGCCACGGCCGTGTCCTCCACCTCGATGTCGCGGACCTTGGCCTCGGCTTTGGCGAAGACCGTCTTCACCGGGGAGCCCATGATCCACACCAGTAGGTCCACCCCGTGGACTCCCTGATTCATGAGGGCCCCGCCCCCATCCAGGTCCCAAGTGGCACGCCAATCGGCGCTCTTGTAGTAGGCGGGGGAGCGGTAGTACTTGAGGTAGGCATCGCCGAGGACCATCTGACCCAGGGCGCCCGACTGCACCGCCTGCCGCACCTTCTGGGAGAGGGGGCTGGTGCGGCGCTGGAAGATGACCTCCATGGTGATGCCGCTCTTGTTGACCGCCTCCATCATGGCGTCCATCTGCTCCAGGGTGATGGCCATGGGCTTCTCGCAGAGCACGTTGACGCCGCGATTGGCCGCCTCGATGGTCATCTCCGAGTGGAGGCCCGAGGGGGTGCAGATGCTCACCGCCTCCAGACCGGCCTCGTCCAGCATCTTGCGGTAGTCGGTGTAGACGGCGACGTCGCCATACTTGGCGGCGAACTCCTTCGCCTTCGCCTCGTCCACGTCGCACACCGCCACCAACTCCGCGTACTCGGAGGCGGTCACGGCCTTGGCGTGATTGGGAGCGATGACCCCAGTGCCGATGATCCCCCACTTGACCTTGTCTTCCACTGTCACGTCCTCCTCGATGTCGTAGCACTTTGCGATAGGAACAGCCCCAATAAGCCGGTCAGCAGCAAGAGGCCGGCGATGATGGTGAAGGTGACTCGGATCCCGAAGTCCGGCATGAGCCAGAGCACCGGCGCAAACGTGCCCACCATACTGCCCAGGGTGGAGACGGCGTAGACCCTGCCGGCCAGGTGCCCGGCAGTCGCCACTCGGTCCAAGGATAGCCGGATCACGAAGGGCGGCACCAGCCCCAGCAGGAGCGCCGGGACGGCAAAGGGGACCAGGACCGACACCAGCGAACCCAGGACAAACCCACTCTGATCGGCGGCGAAGGCCCCATACACCAGATCCAGCCACGACCGGCCCAGAACCGGGATGCCCGCCGCCCAGAGGCCGGCAGCCGCCACTAGGAGGCTCATGAGGCCCAGGGAAGGTCGTCGGTCGGCGATGGCCCCGCCCAGGAAGTAGCCTCCGGCCAGCGCCGCCATGATCACCCCGATCAGGTTGGCCCAGATCAGGTGGGAGTCGCCGTAGTAGGGAAGCAGAAACCGCGCCGCCGCCATCTCCAGCCCCATGCCGGCGGCTCCCGACACGGCCGCCGCCAGGAGCAGAAACCAGGTGACCGCTCTCGTTCGATGCTGGGCGTTCGCGCTCGCGGGGGATGCCATCGCGGGACTATAGGCCGGGGGCCTGGGCCTGTCAAAACCACTACTCCGCCCGTTCCGGGTACCCGGCGGTTGACACCACCGGTCTCGCCCCTATCATCCTCCCAACCGCCCCACCTTGGAGGAGACAAAAGCCATGACCGACACCGTCAACGCCTACGACGCCATCCAGGCGATGGGAGAGGCCTTCCCGCCCCAGCTGGCCTTCGCCGGCGACACCGATGCCGACTACTACGCCTGGCGGGCCCGCTTCCTCGATGCCTACCGCCGCTGTCTCGGCCCCTGGCCGGAGCCGGTGGACCCCGAGACGACCATCGCCTCGGAAGAGGACCTCGGTGACCACACCCGCTTCAAGCTCTACTTCCACTCCTCTCCCGGGGTCACCGTGCCCGCTTGGCTGTTGGTTCCCAAGGACCTCCAGCCGGGGGAGACGCGCCCGGGCATCCTGGCCGCTCACGGTCACGGCAACGGCAAGGACGACATCGTCGGGGTGGACCAAGGGAAAGAGG
>JBBQIE010000084.1:0-7528 GCA_038324625.1 Anaerolineae bacterium
CCCCGATCACGACGGCGATGCCGAGGACGGTGGCTAACAGCAGCCGAAGGGCGATCCTACGAAGTCCGGTGTGAGTAGGCATCAGTCCTCACCTACGACGGGAGTGCCGCAGGAGGGGCAGAAGCGGTGACTGGGGGCCAGAGGGTTGCCGCAGGCGGTGCAGAATCGGGCCCGGCCCGAGTCGGCGGCGGGCCGGAGGGCGGAGACCCAGCCCTCGATCACGCGGTCGTCGGCCTCCCGGGTGGGGTTGGGGCGGAAGGGCCGGCCCACATAGGCAACGGTGACTACCAGCAGGGCCAGACCGACCAGCAAGGCTCCGGTGCCCATCGTCTACTGCCCTCCCAGCAGGCTGTCGAGGTCCTGCCGTAGTTGGTCGGCGCTGACCTGCCCGATATGCACTTTGGCGACCCGGCCCTCCCGATCTAGCACGAAGGTCTCGGGGACTCCGGTAATCCCGTAGGTGGAGGCGATGGCCTCGTTGTTGTCCATGGCCACGGGGTAGGTGACGCCTAGTCGCTCGGTCATGGCTCGGACCGCCGGCTCCTGATCGTTGGAGGCGAGGCCGACGAAGAGCACGCCGCGGTCCCGGTAATCCTCCCAGACGGACTGTAAGGCGGGGAGCTCGTCCTCACAGGGCTGGCACCAGGTGCTCCAGAAGTTGACCACCACCACCTGTCCGGCCATGTCGCTGAGCCTCAGGGGGGAGCCGTCCAGGCTGGTGGTCATGAAGCCGGGCGCCGTTTGACCGGGCAGAGGCCGACCAGATGCCTGCACCGAGGCCCCGTGGCCGCCCGCCCACATGACCGCCCCGGCGGCGACGAAGATGCCTACCCCGAGCACCAGGCCGGCGGCGGTTACCACCATGCCTCGCCGGGATTCGGCCGCCGTCCGCCGCTGGAGCTGGGTCGAGGGCCAGACGGCAATGGCGCCCCCGGCCAGGAGGACCAGCCCTCCGAGCCAGAGGAAGTTCACCAGGGGGTCTACCACCACCCGGATGGTAGCCGAGGAACCATCGCCCGACACCGAGGAGAGGACCACGTACAGATCCTCTTTGAGGCTCACCCGCAGGGCGGGAACGGCCACGTTCTGCTCGGACCCCGGGTACTGCTGCAATTGGGGCTGGAGGGTGACCAGGTAGGCGCCGTCCCGATAGACGGTGAAGCGACCGATCAAGGAGAGGTGATCGGCCGCCGATTCCTGTCTAGCTTCCTCGTAGACGAAGGTGTAGCCCCCGAAGGAGGCCGGATCCCCACTGGCGAGAACCAGGTCTCTCTCTTGGGAGTAGGAGCGGGTGCCGATGACACCGATGGCCATCAGGATGATACCGATGTGGACTAGGTACCCGCCATAGCGGCGACGATTGCGCCCGAAAAGGTGCCACAAGGATCGCAGGGGGCTCTCATCCAGGCGCCGGCTTCGCGAGGCAGCGGCGGTGACGTACTCCATGAGAATGGTAGCACCGGCCAGGCCCACTACCCCGAACCCTATGATCGAGCCTAGCTTGCCGAAGCCGGTGATGACGGCCGCCACGATGAGCACGAGGGCCCCGACGATGGGCACCACGGCCCGAGCCCTCAGTCGTCTAAGGGAGGCAAGGGACTGCCCGACAAGGGGGCAGACACCCATTAGGAGGACGAGAACGGCGAATTGCGGCCCGGTGACTCGATCGAACCACTCCGGTCCGGCCTCGAGGCGCCGGCCGCCCAGGGCGTCGGTAAGGGAAGGAAGGACGCTGCCGATGAACACCGAGGCGGTGATGGCCATCAGCACCACCAGGGTGAGGAAGAACATGCCTTCACGGGAGAGAAGACCCCGGGGCTCGGCGGTGGAGGCCAGGGCCGCACGCCGGCGCAGGGTCAGCACCACCGAGACCAGGACGGTCAGGGCCATGAAGCCCAGGAAGTAATATCCCAGGCTGGAGCGGCCGAAAGCGTGTACCGACTCGATGAGGCCGCTGCGGGTGGCGAAGGTGCCGAAGAGCACGAAGAGGAATGACAACACGGCCAGAACGATATTCCAGGTTCTGAAGGTGCCTCGCTCCTCCTGGAGGACGGAGCCGTGCAGGAGGGCGGTGGCCACCAGCCAAGGCATCAGGGCGGCGTTCTCCACCGGGTCCCAGCCCCAGTAGCCGCCCCATCCGAGTACGTCGTAGGCCCAGCGGGCCCCCAGGAAGATGCCCAGCCCGAGGAAGACCCAGGCGGTGAGGGTCCATCGCCTTGCCGCCGCCGGCCAGTCCGCCACCTTGCCGGTGACCAGGCCGGCCATGGCGAAGGCGAAGGGCACCGCCAGGGCCACGTAACCGACGTACAGGGCCGGGGGATGGAAGACCATACCGGGATGGCGGAGAAGGGGGCTTAGGCCCTGACCGTTGGCCGCCACCGTCGGCAACAGGCGGAAGGGATTCTGGAGGAAGAACGTGACCCCTACGAAGAAGGCCCCGATGACCGCCAGGAACACCGACGCCCAAGGGGTGAGGGGCCGTTGTTTCTCGGATGTACCCCTCACAACCAGGGCGGCGATGGCCACCTGCAAGAAAGACCAGAGAAGAAGGGAGCCCTCTTGGCCGGCCCAGATGGCGGTGGCCTTGAGATAGAGGGGCAACTCCAGGCTGGAGTGCTGGTAGACATAGGAGACCTGGAAGTCATTGCTCAGAAAGGCCAGAAACAGAAGCAACACCGCCAGGCCCAAGAGGCCGGTGGCGGCGTAGAGGGCGTTACGACCGCTTTGGAGCCAGCGGGAGTCCCGGCGTCTGATCCCCCAGGACGAGGCTAGAGCGGCATAGAGGGCGGCGCCCAGCGCCAGCAGAGTGGAGAGGGAACCGGTTTCCGCGATCATGCAGCGGTATCAGCCTGAGCGGGGACATCCTCCTGATAGCGGGTGGGGCAGCGAAGCAGGATCTCATCGGCGTGGAAACGACCGTCCTCGCCCAGTCGGCCCCGGAGGATGGCTTGGGTCCGAGGCTGGAGGGCGTCCGGCTTCACGTTATCGTAGACCACTTCCAGACGGGGAGCATTGGGGTCGGCCACCGCCGCATCCAGCACCGCCGCCAGGCCTCCGGCCTTCTTCACCTCTTCTGGGTCTCCGGGGACTTGGGCGATGGTGAACTCGAGATGAGGCCCCGAGGGATCGTAGACGATGGTGTCCCCCAGGATGGCCCCGGAGACGGTGACGTTACGGGTAGTAGCATCGGCCCCCATGGCCCGCATCTCGTCAATAGTGAGGAAGTAGCGGGCACTGGACCCGGTACTGCTGAGCATGAGGTAGATGACGGCGATAACGACGAGCGAGCCGGCGACTAAGAACTTCCCTTTGTTGGCCATGCCACCTCAACGTTCGTGCATAGTAACACTAACGCCATGACAAACTCCCCGCAGTGCCCATGAGGGCGGGAGGACGATAGCAGCCAGGCTAGATCATGTCAATACACGACCCGCCTGTCTACCGGACCATGTTATACCAACTCGGTGACATTTGCCAGACTGATCGGGATCATGTCGCGGTACGGGGGCTGCTGCTAGAATGGAACCTGATCGAAGCATTTGTTTTCCCAATTCGATCCTGTAGGTATAACTGACGAGGAGAGCCACACGATGACCGCTGGGAACGTCCGATCGGTCCCACTAGCGTCGGGCGACGACGACCTTCAGGCGCTGCGCCAGCCCATCCTGGTCGGCTTCTGCGGGGTGCTTCTGGGGGCGACCTGGCTATGGATCGTGGTCGAGGCCACCACCCAAGGGGTGCCGCCGCGAGTGCCGCCGCTCCTGCCTCCGGTGGTTATGATGGTCGCCGTCTCCGCCGCCTTGCTGCTGGCCCGCCTGTCGCAACGAGGGCGGACCTATCTGCTGCTGGGAGGGGCGGGGGCCGGCCTGGCCATCGGCTTTCATGCCTCCGGGGCCCCGGCCTGGCTTTACTTCCAATCCCTGGTGGCCAGCGTGGCCGTGCTGTTGGCCGGTCCAGGAGCGGCCGCGGTCCTGGCGGTCCTGCTCTCGGCAGCGGCCGGCCTTTCCGTTGGGCTTGGGGCCGGGGGAGTGGTATTCGCCGATGTGGCCCCGGCCCTCGGTCTGTTGTGGGCCACGGTGGGGGTGGCCTGGCTCTCGTCCCGCAACCTCTATACCGTGCTCCACTGGGCCATGGAGAGCCAGGCGCGGGCCTGGCGCACTACCAACGAGGTGATCCGTCGCCGGGAGGAGCTCCGGCGCACTCTGGACTCCCTGCGGCACGCCCACGCCGCCCTCGCCCGGACGACCAGGGAGTTGGAGGCGGCCCGGATCGAGGCGGAGGAGTCGCGACAGGTCAAATCCCGCTTCGTCTCCAACATCAGCCACGAGCTGCGCACTCCAATCAACATCATCGTGGGGTTCGCCGAGGTGCTGTGCTTCGCGCCCGAGACCTATGGTGAGTTCGCCTGGCCCAGCGCCCTCCGCGACGACGTGCTGACCATCTGGCGCAACGCCGAGCACCTCTTGCGCATGGTGGACGACGTCCTGGACCTGGCCCAGATCGAGGCGTCTCGTCTGCCGGTGAGCCCGGAGCCCACCGACGTGGGGCAGCTGGTCCGAGATACGGTAGTCACCGCCAGCGGGTTGCTCCGCGATTCCGGGCTGGAGCTGCGAGTGACCCTTCCGGCCGGGCTGCCCCGCTTGAACCTGGACCGGACCCGGATCCGTCAGGTGGTTCTGAACCTGATCAACAACGCCATACGGGCCACCACTCAGGGATACGTAGAGGTGGGCGGGCTGACGAGCGACAGGGAAGTGACGATCTACGTCCGTGACTCGGGCGAGGGCATCCCCCCGAGCCGCCTGGAGGCCATCTTCGATGAGTTCGAGCAGGTGGACACCTCGATCCGCCGACCCTACCAGGGAGTGGGTCTGGGCTTGGCCATCTGCCGCCACTTCATCCGGCTGCACGGGGGCCGCATCTGGGCCGAAAGCGCCCTGGGGCAGGGGAGCACCCTATTCTTCTCATTGCCCCTTCCCGCCCGGCAGACGGCCGTGCAGCCCATGAACCCCCGCCGGAGCCTGGGTCGGACCGGCGCCGCGAGCCGAGACTCGGGTTGCGCTGTGGCCGTCTGCCGCGATCCCTTGGTACGGCGCCTGCTGGAGAGGCACGTAGAGGGCCTACAAGTGCTGGCAGCGGAGTCGGTGGAGGAGGCTCAGGCTCTGGTGCGCGAGCATCACCCGGACATCGCCCTGGTGGCGGCCGAGTCCTCCGATGGTGTCGAGGCGGCTATGCAGGAGGCGGGACGATTGCTGCTGGGGATCGCCCCCGCCGACATCCCGGTGATGGTCAGCAGCGTGCCCACCGAGAGGAGAGCCGGGGCCGCCCTCGGGGTGGAGGAGTTTCTGCTCAAGCCGGTGACCCGAAGGGAGATCGTCTCGGTGGTGCGGCGTCTATGCGACCGCCCCCGCCGTCTGCTGGTGGTGGACGACGAGGCGGACATGGTGGCATTGCTGCACCGCATCCTGACCGGCCAGTGGCCGCTGGCGGAGGTGCGTACCGCCGCCTCCGGTGAGGAGGGCCTGGCCCTGGCCCAGGGATTCGCGCCGGACGTCATCGTGTTGGACCTGCTGATGCCCGGAATGGGGGGCGCCGAGTTCCTGAGCCGGCTTCGAGCCGACCCCGATCTCAAGAGGACCCCGGTGGTGGTGGTGACGGCCCGAGGGCCGGCGGAGAGCATCGAGTCCCTGAGGCGGGGGGAGATCCATCTGCTCCGCAACACCAGCTTCAGCGCCGGCGAGCTGGTTCGGCTGCTCGATCTGCTGGCCAAGGGGCTGCCGGCGGACTACGTCAGGGAGCTACCAATGCCGCCAGGCAGTCCAGGAGCTGGGTCGCCCTGACCGGCTTACGCAGGTAGGCGCTGGCCCCAATGGAGAGGGCCAGCTCGGGCTCGTCGAGCACCGAGGAGATGACCACCGGTATGCCCTCCAGACGGGGATCGGACTTCAGCTTCTGCAGGATCTCCCAGCCGTCCACGTCGCTCATCATGAGATCCAACACCACCACGTCCGGCATGATCTCAGCGATTCGGCTCAGGGCCCGGACGCTGTCGGTGATGCCCACCAGGCGGTAGCCGCGCCCGCCCAGGAAGCGGGAGAAGAGGCGCACTGTGTCCTCGTTGTCCTCCACCAAGGCCACCACCCGCTCGCGGGCCGCGGACGGCAGGGCAATGTCCACCCGGAAGCCGCCCACGAGCCGGTGCAGGTCAACGGTGACTCGCTGGGCCTGGGCCAGGGCCAGGATGGGCTCGGGCAGGGCGCTCGGCTCCAGCGGGATGCCCGACACCTCCGGCAGCCGGGCCTGACAGGAGAGAATGGTCTGCTGGGAGTGGCTGAGAAGCTCCACGCGCACCCGCCCCCGAGCGCTCGACCGTACGGCGAAGGAGAGCACGGCCACCGCCAACTGCTTGAGGAGGGCGGGATTGCAGAAGGCGTGTACCGGCCCGGTCATGCCGGCCCGGATCAAGTCCACTCCGTATCGCTGCGAGAGTACCTCCAGGGGCTCCAGAATGCCCGGGAGAAGGGATTGCAGGTCCACGCCCTGTTGGTCGGAGCCCACTCGGGAGATCTCCTGCCTCAGGGCGCTGTCGCCGTCGTCGAAGGCGCCGGCGGGGGCCGAGGAGCGTCCCTCCCAGAGGGCGAGGGCGATGGCCTCTAGGCCCTTGCGCTGCTCTCGCAGGACCTGTCTGCGGCCCAGGGTCAGCTCATTCTCGACCTCGGTCAGCTCCTGGCTGAGGATGTAGCGTCGGTGCAGGACGGCATAGGGGCGCCAGGCGGGGTCGGAGAGGGGGGTGTCGGGTCGGGGGCGAAGAAGCTGGATGGAGCGGGCCAGCAGACGTCGCAACTCCTGCACGGCGGCGTTGGCGTCCCCGGCGGTGGGCACCCCCAATCGGGCCAGCAGGGGATGGCGGACCAGATAGGCCTGATCGTAATAGTGCCCGAGGGCGTCGCGGATCTCCGCGGTCATCTCCGGGGGAAACCCGTCACTCAGCCTTTGGTGCATCTGTCACCAGCCTGTCACCGACATGTCACCCGCGAGCGTGGAGGGCGCTGCCGAATGAGCTAGGATTATAGCAGCGATATGCTGTTCCCGGCTCTATGTCCCTGGCGGTCTGTCTCTACCTGGACACCCAATTCGGAGGAGGCTGAGATGAGCGAGCGTTTGTCGAGACGAGCATTGGTGAAAGGCATGGGCGCCCTGGCCGGTATCGGCGTGGCGGGGGCGGCGCTGGCCGCCTGCGGTGTGACCGCCACCCCCCAGGTAGTCACGGAGACATCGGTGGTGGAGAAGGTGGTTACCGCCACGCCCGTGGGCGGGTCGGAGGCCACCGTTCGCATTTTCGACTACGATCCTACCGGGACAGACGCCTGGGTACAGGCGGACAAGGACTTCGAGCTGTACTTCGGGGCCAAGTACCCCAACCTGACCCTGATCCGAGATCAGGCGCCGTGGACGGGCTTCACCGAGAAGCTGCTTACCTCCATCGCCGGCGGCACCAAGTACGACGTCATCTATGGCTACTGGGAAT